>JAAZFJ010000017.1 GCA_012511795.1 Syntrophomonadaceae bacterium | reverse complement strand
TTCTCTGTTCTGGTCTGTTTCATAATCAAACCCATATCATTGATCATTTCTGTATAGACAAGCCCGCAGCCACATTCCTTGGCCAGAATACGAAAAGCCTTGTCTGTAACACCTGCCATGGGTGCAGCAAAAATCCGATTAGGTACTACAACCTTGCCAATTTTAATCATTCATGATCCCATCAGTTTTAAAATTATCTTTTTTGCTGGCATTTTCTCCACTGTAGCCTCGGTTCATTTCATAAATAATCCGTAATCCATCCAAAGTAAGAAATTCATCAATTATATCAATGGCCTCTGTTTCTTCAGCGATAAGGCTTGCCAA
Source organism: Syntrophomonadaceae bacterium (assembly GCA_012511795.1). Taxonomy (GTDB): domain Bacteria; phylum Bacillota; class Syntrophomonadia; order Syntrophomonadales; family Syntrophomonadaceae; genus UBA1368. Next base: position 13,040 of record JAAZFJ010000017.1, on the reverse strand, counting down.
GCCTCCAGTAGCTACTACAACGGGGTTGACATTCAGCTCATTTTTCATGCGATTGATGATTCCTTCCACTTGTCCCACAAAACCATAAATAATACCGGCCTGCATGCTGGCAACAGTGTTTTTGCCAATCAAACTTTTTGGTTTTACCAATTCAACCCGTGGCAGTTTTGATGCCCGGGCAACCAGTGCTTCAGTCGATATATTTATCCCGGGTGCAATCGCTCCCCCCAGGTATTCTCCCTGGGCACTGATCACACAAAAAGTAGTTGCTGTTCCGAAATCCACAATTATAAGGGGCCCTCCATATTTATGAAAACCTGCTACAGCATTTACTACCCGGTCTGCCCCTACTTCACGGGGATTTTCATATTTAATCGCCAGACCGTTTTTCACTCCCGGCCCGATAACCAACGGTTGGCAATGAAAATATTGTTTACTCATTCCTTCTAATTCCATCATTAAATTTGGAACTACGGAAGAGATAATAACTGCCGTTATCTTGCTTCTTTCCAGTCCTCTTTCCAGAAAAAGACTTTTTAAGATCATTCCGTATTCATCTGCTGTTCGCAGCTTATCAGTTCTGATCCTCCAGTGAGTAAGGAGTTTGTCCCTTTCTAAAACGCCTATTACCATATTAGTGTTTCCTACATCAAAAACTAATATCATTTATACTCCTCCGGTCCTAACTGATTTTCATCCCAGCATCTGTACTATACTTTAAATTATAAACAGGGATTATTGCGTTTTCCAGGTAATTCTACTTTTATATGCCCTTTTTGGCATCGGGTTAAGAAGCGATCATGTCTCAGTTAAAACTTTAAAATCCACTTACTAAGTTTTCTCTATATGAGTACTTATATGTCATGTCATGTCATGAAGGAATCCTCATTCTTTTTCTTTATGGCTTGATTCCGGCTTCTTGAGCAATATTCTCAAGATGTTTATTTAAATTTTCCTGATTTACTTTTATTCCAAAATCAGCAGGCAGCTTATCTTGTTCATTACCGGTGACCCTTTTAGCAATAAGAGTTCCTATTTCAGGATAAAAATGACTGGCATCATAGTAATTATCCAGGTTAGTAGTAATAGAATTAAAGTTCATAAAATTATATATCTCACCGAACACTTCAACACTGTCAGTGATCCAGCGGCAGTATTCAGGATATAAGCCCTTTTCCATCATCAGCTTATAGAGTGGTGCCGAAACTGGAGTAGTAAAAACGATAAATTCAGTATGGGGATGATCTCTTACCAGCTGCTGAAATGTTTCCCTGACCGGTCCATATTTATAATCGTTATATACCTTGTCACCGTACCAATCAAGATTATTGGCGATCAGCACTTGTTTTTCTGCCATACTTATATGGTCTAGCCTTTTAACATTGGTCCGGTCATAAGTAAAGTTCTGTTTTACTTTGTTTTTGGATAAATCATGATTTTTCCTGGCATATTCCAATACATCAAGGGAAAGAAGTGTTTTATACCGATAGCCGGTTGCCCCTACCAGGTCGATATAATAGCCTGGAGACTCGAATTTATTCAAGTCCTGTACATTTTCATTAGTAGCAAAAAAATCCAGACCAATAATGATATAAGAAAACTCCTGCCCGTTCATCTTTCGGGCATAACTGGCGTATTCACGATATTCTGACAAAAGCATATTATTCACTGCATAATTATAAGCATTGAAGTTTTTAAAATCAGCCTGGTTGATATAGGTAATTCGACTGCTGCCCATGATCAACGCCTGGTAGGGTTCAGGATGAAAGGTAAGGTGACCGGTTTTTTGCTGTCTTTCATCAAAAGCGATCTGAACAGAATTATATTGATGGGCATGATTAAAATTCCACAGAGGATCAATATACCAGTTATAGCCTGCTATCATCAGAAGGGGTAATAGTATTATCAATAAAACTGTGATTATCCAATTGTGATATTTCATGATATTCCTTCTTTTAAAAATTAAAGTAAAGAAATTCACTTACCTTGGTCAGCATTAAGATGGCTGTTAATGCAATGGCACCAGTAAAAACAGCAGTTAACAAATTAGGCTTAAAGTACTTCTGCATTTGCATTGAATTAGGCAGCCAAATCACTGCCAAAAAAACTACGCACATAATAACAGCCGGATAAAGATAATCCTCCATGATAAAACCACCAAAGCTGACATTGAGCTTACTTAAACTGCTTAGATAAGGAAAAGTCGATTCCGGTAATATAACTCCACTGAAACCGAACATGGCTTTTAATACTTTTATTGCGTCTTCCCAACTGGTGGCACGAAAAAAAACCCAGGCAATATTGACAAAATTAAAGGTTAGTAACCAGGCTGTAATATTATTCATATGCAAACCATGTTTCTGCCACCAGCGGTTGATAACTAAGGCCACACCATGTAAAAAACCCCAAAAAACAAATGTCCACCCTGCACCGTGCCATATACCGCCGATCAAAAAAGTTATCATGATATTAGTATAAAGCCTTCCTTGACTGCCTCGGTTTCCGCCCAAAGGAATATAAATATACTGCCGTAAAAAGCGGCTTAATGTCATATGCCAGCGGCGCCAGAAATCCTGAATACTCAAAGCCCGGTAAGGAGAAAAAAAGTTCATGGGCAGGCTTATATTAAACAGTAACGCAGCACCTATAGCCATATCCGTGTAGCCGCTAAAGTCAAAATAGAGCTGGAAGGTATAGGATAGAGATACGATCCAGCCTTCGATCAACGACAAGACTGGAGCCGTATCGAAACCATAGGTGGCCCACACGGCAAAAGTATCAGCAATGACTACTTTTTTAAATAACCCGATAAAAAAGATAAATAAACCGGTGGCAATGTTTTTAAAATCGATTAGTTTCTTTTTTTGATCCTCATATTGCCACATCATTTCCCGGTGATGGACAATAGGTCCGGCGATTAACTGTGGAAAGAAAAGCACAAATACTGCATAGTTTAAGAAATCTCTTTCTTTGGCCTGCCCCCTATAGGTGTCAACCAAATAGGCAATTTGCTGAAAAGTATAAAAACTGATGGCCAAAGGAAGAACCACATGAAGCAAGGGAACGGCACCGGAAAAAATATGGTTGATATTGGTGATAAGAAAATCGATATATTTAAAATAGCCTAACAAACCTATATTAAATACTAAGCCGATAATCAACAAACTTTTACGGGAAATAAGAAGTTTAGACTGGTTAAGACTTTTGCCCAATAAATAGTTTACCGAGATAGATATTATAATTAAAGGCAAAAAGTCGATATTCCACCAGCTATAGAAGAATAACGAGGCAATAACCAGCCATATTTTAGCAGCCTTATACCATCCCTGGGAATTAATGAGAAAGTAAACTATTAAGGATACTGGCAAAAAAATAAAAATATATTCATAGGAATTAAAAAGCACGCTATACTCCTTAAAAAGCAAATGCCGATTGTTAAATAAACACGATATGCAGCATAGGTTCAACCACGGCCTGTTATTTTATTGTGGAAACAACCTCAAGCAAGTCTGCTTATTCACTGACTTCGGTAATATCAAAGCTAATGTCCAAACTTACAGCCGAATGGGTCAGCGCACCGGAGGATATGTAATCAACCCCGGTCTGAGCTACAGTGGTAATGGTTTTTTCATTGATTCCGCCGGAAGCTTCCAGCAAAGCTTTACCATCCGCCATCAAAACAGCCTGCTGCATAGTATCAGTATCCATATTATCCAGCATGATAATATCCGCTCCGGCTTGCAAAGCTTGCTTTAGTTCTTCCAGGTTTTCAACTTCTACTTCTATTTTTACGGTGATCGGAATATGGCAGCGCAGCTTTTTAACTGCAGGAATAATACCTCCTGCCGCTCTTATATGATTATCTTTAATGATCACGCCATCAAAAAGGCCAATTCTGTGGTTACGCCCTCCTCCGGTTTTAACCGCATATTTTTCTAAAAAACGTAAACCAGGAGTAGTCTTGCGGGTATCAACCAACTGGGCTTTATATGGTTCAATCAGTTGAACCATTCCCCTTGTTTTCGTGGCGATCCCTGACAGACGCTGCAAAAAATTAAGGGCAGTCCTCTCCCCTGTAAGCAGAGTGGCAGCCGCTCCTTTTACAATAGCAATTTCATCACCTGGTGCAATCCTTTCTCCGTCGATCTTGACTTTTTCAAAAACAATAGCAGGATCCAAGAACTTGAAGACTGCCTGGCTTACCTCTATACCAGCCAGAATTCCGTCAGATTTTGCGTAAAAGATACCGGTTGCCTGTAATTCAGGACTAATAAGATGAGCCGTAGTAATATCCTGGTGCCCTATGTCTTCCAGAAGTGCTCTTTTAATCAAATCATTTAATCCTGGATAATCCATGATTACCTCCTAGTACATATATATAACTTTATTACAGATAAATATCAAGCTGATCCGCCCCTACAGGCATGCCCAATATGGAAAGATATCATCCTGCTATGATTCATTAACAATTGATAAAAGAAGTGTGGCGCAGCCACCGTAAGTTATCCCGCTGGGGGTAATCAGTTCGGTAATGAGCCCCCCGGCTTTCTGTTCGACCAATAGCTGCCTGAATAATGATCCTGGCAACTGTCAGCATATTGATTGCTTCATAATAATCAGTGTATTCGCCGGCAAAGCTCAGGCTGGTATATATTTTCTGCAGCTCATGATTTGCTTTAAGTAAGCCTGTTTCATTTCTTAGTATACCGGCATGCTCCCACATAATATCCTTGAGTAAACCTTTTGCTTCCTGGGGGGCAATTGTATTATCTTGCGCTTTTAAGAATCCTTCCTCATCGAAATGGCTAAATATTTCATTGACGCCTATATTTCGCCGGTAAAGTATTTGTTCGAAATTATCCACTATGCGCTGTCCAAAAACGATCCCTTCCAACAGTGAGTTACTGGCCAAACGATTGGCACCGTGGACTCCGGTACAGGCTGCTTCTCCCGCCGCAAAAAGGCCATATATACCCGTCTCACCATTAACATTTGTATGGATTCCCCCCATCATGTAATGAGCAGCCGGAGACACTGGAACCATCTCTTTTTTCAGATCTATTCCTTTGCTGAGACAGGTGTGGTAAATATTGGGGAAACGGTGCTCCACACGGGGGATTTTGCTCATGTCCAGCAGAACAAAATCACTGTCGGTCCTTACAGTTTCACTTAAAATAGCCCGGGAAACAATATCACGGGCAGCCAGTTCCAAAAGCGGGTGATATTTTTCCATAAAACGTTCACCCCTGATATTATAAAGCTGGCCTCCTTCTCCCCTGACTGCTTCGGAAATCAAAAAACGCTGGCTGTCATTACTATAAAATACTGTAGGATGAAATTGAATAAATTCCATATCAGTCAGCTTGCAGCCGGCACGATAGCAGGCTGCCATCCCATCAGCAGTTGCTACGGCTGGATTGGTGGTATGCTTGTATAATTGCCCCAAGCCACCTGTTGCAATAATGGTAGCCCTGGCTGCATAAATCACAAAATTCTGCCTGACGGTATCATAAACATGAACACCATAGCATTCCTTCTGGGTACAGTCTGTCAGTATGTCCACCAGAAATTGGTCTTCCACAATAGTTATATCAGAATTTTTTTCACACTGTTTAACCAATGCAATACGAATGGCTTCTCCAGTAGCATCAGCTGCATGCAAAATGCGAGGCCTGCTGTGAGCCCCTTCCCTGGCTAAAGATATTGCACCGTCTTTCATATCAAAACTGGCTCCTGCTGCAATCAGTTCACGAACTCGCGCTGGACCTTCGCGTACCAGTACATCAACTGCTTCAATGTTACATAGATCTGCGCCTGCCTCCAGGGTATCCTCCAAATGCAAAAAAGGCGAATCTTCCTCATGAACAGCGGCAGCAATGCCTCCCTGGGCAAGACCGGTATTGGAATCCTTGATGGTTTTTTTTGTCAAGACGGTGACTTTACCATATTGGCTCGCTTTTAGAGCAGTAAATAACCCTGCAATACCTCCACCAGCCACCAAAAAATCAGTAATAACTACTGGTGTTCGAAGATCAATTTTTTCAATGTATCTGGTAACTATCATATCTTCACCATCACAATTTTATACAAAAAGGGGTATAAATAAACCCCTTTTTATCTTGCTACTATTTAATTGCCAGCATTCTTTCCAAAGCCAGTTTCGCTTTCAGGCGAATATCTTCCCTAACTTCATATTGATAATACTTGTCCTGCAACGATATTAATAATTTCTCCAGGGTTATATATTTCATATCCGGGCACCTGAAGTTGGATTTGGCCAAATAGAATTTTTTGTCAGGACAGTTTTTTTGCAATGTATAAAGAAAACCCTCTTCTGTACCAATTATAAACTCCTCTTCAGGAGTATTTTTAACATACGCTAAAATACCTGCCGTGGACTTTACTGCATCAGCTATTTTTGTTACTCGGGGCGGACACTCCGGATGAACAACTACTTTTGCTCCGGGGTGCATTTGTTTCTGTTCCTCTATTTCGGCAGCTGTCAGTTCATCATGGACAGGGCAGCAGCCTTCCCACAATATCATTTTTCGTCCGGTCTGGCTTTCAATATAAGCACCTAAATTCTTATCCGGTACAAAAATAATTTTTTTATCTGCAGGTATGGATCTGATCACCTGTTCTGCATTGGCAGATGTACAACATATATCACTTTCTGCTTTCACTTCTGCACTGGTATTTACATAGGATACAACAACTGCATCGGGATGCATTCTTTTCATTTCTCTAAGTGTACTGGCATCTGCCATATCAGCCATGGCACATCCGGCTTTTATTTCAGGCAGAATGACAGTCTTGTCGGGATTTAAAATCTTGGCACTTTCCGCCATAAAACCTACTCCGCAAAAGATAATAACCTCAGCATCAGTAGCTGCGGCCTGACGTGCCAATTGCAAAGAATCCCCAACAAAATCTGCTGTGTCCTGAATTTCCGGCAGCTGATAGTAGTGAGCCAATATTATTGCCTTAAGCTCTTTCTTTTTTTGCGCAATCGCAGTCATTATATCCTGTGACAATTATTTGGACCTCCTATTAGATGACTGCATTATTTTTTATAAAATCTCATTGTTTAAATTAACATGTACTACTTTTGGTTTATGATTTTCGCATTCTTTATCATCTAAAATAGTATAGGTCAGGATGATAACAATATCTCCTTTTTGAACCAAACGGGCAGCAGCTCCGTTCAAACAGACTATGCCAGACCCAGGTTCCCCCTCAATAACATAGGTCTCAAAACGTTCACCGTTATTGTTATTAACAATGGTCACTTTTTCGTTTTCCAGAATGTCAGCAGCCTCCATCAATTTCTTATCCAGAGTTATACTGCCCACATAATTCAGGTCTGCATCTGTGACCACAGCCCGGTGAATTTTTGATTTCAGCATATAACGAAGCACTTTTCCTACACCTCCACTGTCAGGTTATCAATTAACCTGGTATTTCCGAATTTAACTGCCAGAGCCATGATTATTTTTCCTCCGACTATTTCTTTAATATCTTTTAATTCATCAGCTTGATAAATCTCAATATAATCGATCTGTGCCTCCGGCTGGGAAGCGATCATTTTTCTCATACCTTGCTTTAAGATTTCTGTATCTCTTTGGCCGGCCATGATTTCCTTTTTCGCCGCCAATAAGGCCTGATTAAGGATCAAGGCTTGCTTTCTTTGCTCTTCACTTAGATTAACGTTTCTGGAGCTCATAGCCAGGCCATCTGCTTCTCTGATAATCGGTCCCCTAACGATGGTAAGAGGAAAATTCAATTCCCGCACCATTTTCTCTATAATCACAGCCTGTTGGGCATCTTTTTGTCCAAAAAAAGCTTTATCCGGTTGGCAGATTAGAAATAATTTACTTACTACCGTTGTTACCCCTTGGAAATGACCGGGACGTGATGCTCCACATAGCTTATCCGTTATTTCCCCCTGTACCTGTACAAAAGTACTATAGCCTTCCGGGTACATATCCCTGACTAAGGGGGCAAAAACAGCATCCACCTTTTCATTTTCCAATAATTCGGTATCCCGCTTCAGATCGCAGGGATATTTATCCAAATCTTCTCCCTGGCCAAATTGCATCGGGTTAACAAAAATACTGACTATAACAATATCGCATTTCTGTCTGGCCATACGTACCAGACTTAAATGCCCGGCGTGCAAATATCCCATTGTAGGTACAAGTCCTATGGTCTTGCCACTGGATTTTTGGCTCTTACACCAGTCCTGAGCTTGTTTTACATTGTTAAATATTTGCATTTTCTCTTCTCCATTTATTAATAAAGCTTATCCAAAATTTCATCACTAATCGCAAAACCATATTCATCACTGGGGAAAACTCCGGCTTTGACCTCTTCTTTGTATGCAGTTAATGCTTCGATGATCAAAGGCTGAAGATTGGCATACTTTTTAACGAACTTTGGAATATGTCCGGTAAACATCCCCAACATATCATTAATCACCAGTACCTGCCCATCACAATATTGACCTGCCCCAATACCGATTGTGGGAATCCCCACTTCCTCAGTAATACGTTTGGCCAACAAAGCGGGGATACATTCCAGTACAATACAAAAGGCACCTGCTTTTTCAAATGCTTTGGCATCAGCGATCAATTTATTGGCAGTTTCCAAATCTTTGCCCTGGACTTTGAAGCCTCCGAACTGATTTACGGATTGAGGCGTCAGACCAATATGTGCCACAACTGGTATTTGTGCATCCACAATGGCCTTTACCGTATCAACTCTTTCCTGTCCGCCTTCCAGTTTAACACACTGGGCACCGCCTTCCTGAATCAACCTGCCGGCATTGCGAACTGATTCTTCACAGGATATATGATAAGAAAGAAAAGGCATATCTGCAACAACCATACTATTATTCGTGGCTCTTACTACCGCTTTGGTATGGTGGATCATATCCTCCATGGTTACAGGCAGCGTGCTTTCATATCCTAAAACTACATTACCCAGTGAATCCCCCACCAGGATCATATCGATCCCGGCAGCATCTACCATTCCGGCTAATGAATAATCATAAGCAGTCAACATGGTTATTTTTTCATTTTTTTGTTTTTTATCTTTCAGCAAAGCTGTTGTCATTCTAGCCATTTATTTCACGCTCCTCACTATACCATACAAACTTCAACGAGGTTCTAACTGACGGATACCGTTCCGGATAGCTGTTCGTTAAATATCTTCTGGAATTCTTCCATGCTCTTCTGATCTATGGTTCCTTTATCAATTGCGATCCTGGCGGTATAAAATCCCAGCAGGCAATAAAGCTTCATCAGTTCAGGAGCCATTTCCTCCAGACAGTCAAGGTGATTTAATACTGTACTTAAATCACCGCGAGCTATTGGACCGGTTAAAGCTTTGGGAATTCCGATGTTTTCAACATTATTAATCGTACCGTTGATTAAAGGGAGTAAAGCCTTAAGCACCATTCCTTTAGGAATACCGGTGGATTCCAATAATTTAGCCCCAAAATCGATGAGGGTCACCAAATAGTTGGAAACGACACATGCCCCGGCATGGTACAAAGGTTTGGCTTTTCTGTCGATAAAGAAATATTCTCCCCCCAGTGTTTCAACAATACAAACTGCCGCATCAAATGCATCCCGGTCTCCTTCGATACTGAAAATCGATCCGGGTAAGCTTTGGATAGCCAAATCAAGACCGGCAAAGGATTGCAAGGGGTGAACCGATAATACTTTCGCCCCGAATTCTTTGGCTCTGTCCAATATTTCAGATGATTGAGCACCACTCATGTGTACAATTATCTGACCAGCAAAAAATGCCCTGTCATCTGCCAGGGTATTAACAACATTCTCAATAGAGCTGTCGGAAGTGGTTATAAACAAAATATCTGCCGAGCGAGAAACTTCATGAGGTGATTTATAGGCGGTACATCCGATCCTTTCAACAAGCTGTTGTGTAGATTCGGTATTAATATCATGCACACCCGTAATCTCATAGCCTTTTTCAAAAAGTACCACCCCAATAGCCGTTCCTACAACTCCCGCTCCAATAATTCCTATCCTTTTTTGCATTTTCAACCCCCCTTTGGGTGCGGGGAATGTATTTCCCCAACAAAATATTGCCGTCTTGGTCCGTTGCCTGGCTACAAGCGGATCTTTCGTAAGGAGAATCAGCGGGAGACCCCTTATCAAGTTTTGGTTATTTTGGTTTCTTCTCGGGCTTCAGCTCTAATCAGCACCTCCTCAATATCCATTCCATCATCAGGAAATTTAATGGCCGAATTAATTTCCCGGAGCGGAATCAGGACAAACAAACGATGGCGCATGTGGGGATGAGGTACTTTTAGTTCCTGACCATCCAGTACTTCATCTCCGTATAAAAGGATATCTATGTCTATATTTCTCGGGCCCCACTTCTCTAAACGTTGGCGGCCCATTTTAATTTCTATTTCCTGCAGCTTTTTTAAAAGCTCTTGGGGAGGCAAGTGGGTAATTATTTCTATTACCGCATTCAAAAAATATTCCTGATCAGTTTTGCCCCATGGTTCGGTATCATAAAATGAAGAACATTTTGTTACATTTATTCCTTCGATACTATCAATTGCTTCAATAGCATATTCCAGATTTTGTCTCTTATGTCCCATATTAGAACCTAAACCAAGGTACGCTGTATTCTGCACTTGCTGTTTCACCCTCTAAAATAACATAGACCATTTCTAAGAGCAATAGTTTTATTATCTAAATCTAATCATTTTTACCGCAAAATGATCAAAATTACCTGAAACCGGAGCTTGTGGTTTATAAACTGTTATTTCCACAGCCTCAACTGGATAATCATTTATAATTTTTTGAGCAATAGTCTCTGCCAGGGTTTCAATTAAATTGAAAGATTCTTCTTTAACGATCCGTTCTACTTGGTGGAACAACTGGTCATAATTAACCGTAAAATTTATATCATCATTACGTGCCGCAAGCTTTAGATCAAGCCATAACTCCAAATCAATTATAAAGGTTTGCGGTGTAGTTTTTTCCGTGGGCAAAACTCCATGACAACCTGAAAAGGTTAATCCTTTAGCAATAATTTTATCCATGAGCATATACCACCGCATCTGTCATTCGGGCAACCTTAACATTTTCCTTTACATCATGCACTCTTATTATATTTGCACCATTCAAAATACTCACGGCAGTGACTGCCAGGGTTCCCTCCACCCGGTCTGTAACATCAGCCTCCAATACTTTTCCGATAAAGCTTTTCCGTGAGGCGCCAATTAATATTGGCAGTCCCAGGCTTTTAAAGTCCTTTAGCCTCTTAAGCAAAGTTAAGTTCTGCTCCATATTTTTACCAAACCCAAGGCCAGGATCAATTATCATTTGCCTGGAATCCAGCCCTCCTTCAATTCCTTCTTCAATAGATTCTTGTAATTCAGTTATTATATCAGCCACCAGATCCTGATAAGGAATACCCTGATTAAATTGAAGACGGTTATGCATAAGAATTACCGGTGTCTGATGTTCTGCCAATACCGGCAAAAGCCCTTTATCCATTTGCAGACGTCCGATATCATTGATAATATGTGCTCCTGCCGCCAAACTTTCACGGGCTACATTGGCACGAAATGTATCTACGGAAAGGATAATATCTTCCCTGGCAAGCCGTTTTACCAGAGGAATAACCCGTGCCATTTCCTCTTCCGTTCCCGCCATTTGTGACTGCGGGCGGGATGAAGCACCTCCAATGTCTATTATATCAGCACCTTGTTCAGCCATTTCCATTGCTCTGGCAAAAGCTTTTTCTTCATTATAGTACTGGCCAAAATCAGAAAAAGAATCGGGGGTTACGTTTAAAATTCCCATTATATATGTCTTATGACCAAAATTCATGGTCTTTCCCCGGGGGAGCTGCATAACAAGCTGGTTTGGTTCCAGATTGTCTAATATTTTCTTAATTTCTGCCGCTATTTCCCGTAGTGCATCAGGCTGGGCATTGAGTTTTTTAATCAGCAACTGATAATGCTTAATGGTTCCCATTAACAATACATCAGTGCTTCCCTGTGCATACAAGGACTCCCGACGGACAGCAGCTTCTCCCCCTTTCGAGAGCATCTCTTGCTTGATAACATTAGCCCACCGGCAGGGAATATCCTTTAGTTTAATACAACGATAGACAGCTTTAGGACTCATAAAGGCATAGGCTGCCTGGTCTATTTCAATTTGGCTTAAGAACCAGCTAGCTTCCTCCATATTACTGATATATATAGCATGATGTCCGGGCATTCGAAATCTCCTTTAGCTAATTGTTAAACCCTTAGTACTCAATCAGATCAGCATTTGCTTCTTTGCTATTTATTTTTCCACACTGTGTATTATGTTGACACTGAGAACATATTCGGGAAAGGTTCTCAGCACGATACAATTTTTCCCCCAAAAAGCTCATTTCATCATTCTGATTTTCATGTTCATCAATAGCTCTGGATATAATTTCGATTTCCTCATAGTTGAAAAGAGCCCGAGGTAATAATCCGCGGGCTAGTTTTGCACTATAGGATGAATGGTCTATTCCTTCACGATATTCTGCCCACTTTCCAATATCGTGCAGTAATCCAGCAGCATATATCACTTCTTTGGCAGCCATACGGCTGGATAATTTGCTTTCCTTAATAAAATAATCAAGGTCGTTGTTTTCCAGAATTAATATATATGTAATCCTTGCAACATCAAAATGATGGCTCATGTTATGAGGACAAAGTCTTTCCTTTTCACTCCTGGAATTGCGCTCTACATACTCAGTATAAAGTGGTTCGTTCATTAGTGATTGTATTCTTTTCAATTGCTTCACCCCAATCATATTAATGTCCTAATGGTATTTAATATATTAAACAACAGGCAGGAAATCCCTTCTGTTGTTTGATAAATAATTATAAAAAGTAAAAGACCGGGAGTTACCCGGTCTTTTCATAATAGCCGGCTTCTGCGGCTTTATTGATCTGCACGCTGCTGGTTTTCAGGGAGTTCACTTTGATTATCTTCACTCTTTTCAGAGATTAC
>JAAZFJ010000016.1 GCA_012511795.1 Syntrophomonadaceae bacterium | reverse complement strand
ATAGGAGACATACTTGTTAATGGTATAGCATCCTTTTTTGATATATTTATGGTATATGTATTTGTCGTTTCAGAGTGTGTTGCTGTTGCTGCCTTTGTTGCTGTGATTACTGTTGAACCTACTGCAAGAATTGTTACCTCTCCTGTTGTTTTGTTTACTGTTGCTGTTGCTGGAGTTCCACTTGTATAAGTTATTACTCCTTCACCGTCTCCACCTGTTACTTTATTTATAAATGGTTTATCTCCTATTATTTTTGCTATTGGACCTGCATCATTAAATACGATTGTTGATGGTAATAGTTGACCACTTATTTCTATAACTATATCATCACTCACAGCTGGTGTGCTTACAGATGTTGCTTTTACTTTAACTTTTCCATCTTGCACTGCAGTTAACAAACCACTTGCGTTGATTATAGCTTTATCAGTTAAACTGCCGTCTTCATTTGTAACTGACCATTTTACAGTTTTGTTTGTTGCAGTTGTTGGTTTTACATCTGCTAACATTTGAAGTGTACCTTTTACTGTGGCTATTTTAGTTACATTATCTTTTCCTTTAACTATAATAGCACTTACAGAAACCCCATCTGTTATAATTTGCTCTTTATCGCTTCTATTTATTATATTACCTTCTACCGTTACGTTATTTAATGTTAATGTACCATCTCCTACCCCATCGCCTATAATTAAATCACCTGTTATAGTAAGATTTTCTAATGTTACACCAGGTGTATTAATCATTATATTTCCTGTTGCTACATTTGTAATGGTTCCTGGTTTTGTAATATATTGTTTTATAACATTATCCATAACAACTGCAAACTCAGCTCTAGTCATTTTAGCTTTAGGATTTAGCAAGTTGTTATTTCCCTTAATGTATCCTGCTTTTACCATGGCTCCCATAGCCGTAGCAGCCCAATCAGATACCTGTGAAGCATCGCCAAATTTAGCTATGTCAGTTTTAGAACCATTTTCCATTTTTAAAGCTCTACCTAGAATAGTAAAAGCTTCTTGACGAGTAATGTTATCATTTGGGCGCATATTCGTGTCTAGTTTCATAGTACCCATCTTTACTGCTTTTTGCATATCTTCGTAATACCATGCTGTTGTAGGTACATCAACATTTCCTGATAAAGATGCTACTTCCTCAGCCCCAAAAGCACGATTTACTATAGTTGCTATTTGTGCCCTTGTTATAGAATTACCTGGTTTAATATATATACCATCTTTTTCTTCAAACCCTTTAATTAGACCGTTACTAACAGCTGCCTTTAAGGCCGCCGTTGACCAAAACCCTTCTGATGGCATATCCACAAATGTTTTTGTTTCGACACCTGCTAATGCTGTAGATGGAATATTACAGACTACCATTGCTATTGCCATAAAAATGGCTAATACTTTTCTCTTTTTCATTTTAAACTCCTTTTTTAATCTACTTTTTCTTATTTTAAAAAATAAATTATATTTATTTAATTTATATAGACATTAATTTTGATGCCAAATAATCAATGGTCACATCATAAAACACAAAATCATCGATTTTCTTTTTACCCTTGGCTTCTATTACTAATTTAACGCTTTTCTCATCCTGTTCAGAACACATCAATAGTAATTTGCAATCCGGTGTATTTTTTCGTATTTCATTGCATAAAATCAAACAATAACCCATATTATAAGGTCCTGATTCTGAAGCCTCAATGAGTGCAACTTTTGCATTATTGCTATCTATATTGATTTGAGCCTTATCATAATTAGGCTCATAAATTAGCTTTATATCAGCATTTTTTTGAAGTTTAGCCATTAAGCCCTGAGCAATTGCTTTTCGATGCATAACTAACATTATATTTGGCATAACCTACTCCTCTTCTATATTTTTTATTAAACCCATTGATACTTTCTATTTATATTCCTTTTATTTATAATTTAGGAGTTGGAATATTTTTTTCCCTTGCCATTTGAGATACGGATATGATGATGGGGAGGTTTGTATTGACCAAATATCATTAAAATCCCATGTATCAAATGTTTTTTCAGTTTTCATTTCTGCTGTTTTTTTAGGGGCACCTTTTCCTGTATCACTGCATTTGGTGGTTTCTTTATCATAATAACACTTAGTGGTATTCCCACCATTATAACCAATTATACCCGCTACATATGTTTTACCACTTGTATTTGTGGCTTTTACCAAACCTGTGGCATAACTGTAATCTATAAAACTATTAAGATCACCATATCCTACTAATCCGCCTATATAATTAACTCCCGTAACCGAACCTGTAGCATAAGTGTTCTTTAGTATGCACTCACTATAACCTACTAGTCCGCCTACTTTATCAAGTCCTGTAACTGAACCCATTGCAAAGCATTCACTTATTAAACTATATCTACTTCCCATTCTGCATTTTTCACCCGCTAGTCCACCTATTTTATTACAGCCCTTAACTGAACCCGTTGCATAACATTTTTCTATTTCACCATAGTCAAAACCCACTAAACCACCTACTGTATCAACGCCTGTAACTGAACCTGTGGCATAACATTCGCTTATTACACTCCATTTGCCTCCTGTAGGTCCTAGTACTCGATTGCCTCTTCCTGCTAACCCACCTATATGATTACTAGTGCCAGTAACTGCACCTGTTGCATAGCATCCGTTTATATTTCCAATGTTATCCCCTACTAATCCACCCACGAATTCATTACCTGTTACTGACCCTTTGGAAAAATTGTTATCTAACGTTCCATAGTTAAGTCCAACCAAGCCGCCAACATTATCTACACCTATCACATGACCTGATGCATCACAATTTTTTATTATTCCTTCAATTCTATTTAGTCCAACTAATCCACCTGTAAAACCAAAGCCACCTGTGACTGCGGCTGTGGAATAGCTTCTTTCTATTGTCCCGTAGTTATAACCCACTAAGCCACCTACATCTTTTTTTCCTTTAATTGAACCTGTGACGTAACAGCTATCTATGTTTCCTTGATTAGATGACACCAATGCGCCTACATATGATTCGCCACTTATTTTAACATTCATTAGAGCAATATTACTTAATTTTGCTGATTCATTAACATCCCCGAAAAGCCCAGCCCAACCAGTTTCAGGTGCGCTATTAATAGTAAGTCCATAGATATAATAATTATCACCATTATAGCTCCCTGAAAAAGAACCACTATTATATTGTCCAATCGAAAACCATCCATAGCCTGTATTCCATGGAGCAACACCTAAATCTATAGCTGCTGTTTGTATAAAATGCTTATTAAGATGATTTCTAACATTATTTAATTGTTTTGCGTTGGCAACTTGATAAGGATCTTCCTCTGTTCCACTACCACCTGCAAAACCAGAAGGTATATAAGGAATATTACCTGTCTGCCATTGAAGATAAGGATAAGAACCTGGCTTAGTTTTTATTGCCCAAGTATTTTCAAAATCCCAGTCTACAAAATTCGATTTAGTAGTCATATGAGCTGATAATTTACCCTCGCCTTTACCAGTATCAGATTGTTCTGCTATAACGCTGTCATAGTAACTATTTTTTATGGTACCACTTGATTTACCTGTTAGACCTCCTATATCGCCTGTAATTCCTGTAACCAATCCTGATGAATAACAGCTATCTATTATCGCGTCTTTGTTCCAACCTACTAGTCCACCTATAAAAATACCACTACCTTTTACTGAACCAGTGGCATAGCTATTATTTATGGTCCCATAATTACGACCAGCTAATCCACCTACTCCATCTTTTCCTTCAACCATAATTGAAGCGTAACTTTTGCTAATAGTGCCTTCATTTTGTCCTACTAGCCCACCTACAACTGAGTTATTAACATAGATAAAATCTGAGGATACATAGCATCTTTCTATTGTCCCATAGTTACGACCTACCAAGCCACCTAC
This sequence comes from Syntrophomonadaceae bacterium, assembly GCA_012511795.1. GTDB lineage: Bacteria > Bacillota > Syntrophomonadia > Syntrophomonadales > Syntrophomonadaceae > UBA1368. The sequence continues at coordinate 1,506 of JAAZFJ010000016.1, read as the reverse complement.
AACTTCTTTACCATTTATCCTAACGTCTATAAGACCAATATTTATTAATTTTGCATTACTACCCGTTGCCCCAAAAAGTCCTAAACATTTACCAGAAGGTTTGGCCATAGTAAGTCCAATAATTTTATAAACATCGCCATTATAACTTCCGGTAAATTGTTTAGATTCATTACCAATAGGATTCCATCCTCCATCAGTGTCACCAGGTGTATAACTCAAATCTATGTCCGCAGTCTGAATAAAGTTTTTGTCCAGGTAATTTCTAACGTTATCTAATTGTTTTGTGTTAGCTACCTTATAAGGGTCAGAAATAGTTCCATTACCACCTGCAAATTCAGCAATTGGTGTTATTGGTGTTAATACAATTGTTGCTATTGCGGTTACTGTTACAGTTCCTGTAATTACATTGTAGATAGTAGTGTCTGTTGGCGTAAATATCCAAGCAAAACCTCCCGTTTCAGCTACTATTGTTTTAGGTGTAGCCCATGACAATTTCCCGTCCACTACTTCGCCTAAAGAATTTTTAAATGTTCCGCTTAAAGTTGATTCTGCCAATGTCTGACCAGCATTTATTTCTGTAGCCACAATTTTCCCATGAATTAATGGATTTTCTTTTTCTCCTATTGGATCCTCTTCGATAATAGTATCACCTGATACTATAACAGAATCTATTCTTTCACCTCTTACAACTAATCTTCCTATGATTTTTGCATTATTTAGATTTACTGTTCCATTACCAATTCCATCACCTATGATTAAATCACCTCTTATAGTGACATTTTCTAGAGTAACACCAGCTACATTAATCATGATATTGCCTGAAGCAACTTCTGTAACAGTACCAGGTTTTGTAATATACTGTTTTATAGCGTTATCCATAACTACAGCAAACTGAGCTCTAGTCATTTTAGCCTTAGGATTCAATAGGTTATTATCTCCCTTAATGTATCCTGCTTTCACCATAGCTCCCATTGCAGGTGCAGCCCAATCTGCTACCTGTGAAGCATCGTTAAATGACGCAATATCATTTTTGGAACCATTATCCATTTTTAGAGCTCTACCTAAAATAGTAAAAGCTTCTTGACGTGTGATATTGTCATTTGGGCGCATGTTCGTATCTAATTTCATGGTGCCCATTTTTACTGATTTTTGCATGTCTTTGTAATACCAAGCGCTTACTGGCACATCACTATTTCCTGAAAGTGATGCAATATCGTTAGCTCCAAAAGCACGATTAACAATTGTTGCAATTTGAGCCCTTGTTAAAGGATCATTAGGTTTAATGTATGTACCATCCTTTTCTGTAAACCCATTTATAAGACCATTGTTTACTGCCGCATTTAGTGCTTGTGTAGACCAAAAACCTTCTGATGGCATATCCATAAACGCACTATCTGACAATGTGGTTGCATCTGCAAATGATGTTACTGGAATGTAGCAAAACACCATTACAATTGCCATAAAAATTGCTAATACTCTTTTCTTTTTCATTTTTTCCTCCTAATT
>JAAZFJ010000214.1 GCA_012511795.1 Syntrophomonadaceae bacterium | reverse complement strand
CAGCCAGGGGGCAGTGACCACTGCAGCTATAAGCAAACCAAAGAAGAGTACAATGCAAAACTTTGTAAGAGTGACCGATTTTTCTCCATTCCACATAAAATTCTTTCCTTTCCTGAACGGGTGGATCCACCCTTAATTATTTGCAGTATAGCAAAATAATTATTGAGATACAATATAAATATATTGATAAACGATAAAAACTATTCGTTTATCATTTAAAAATGGGGAAAGAAGTTTTTAACAAGGGGAAGGATAGATCGACAGGTTCCATTAAACCAAGGATGAAACCCCGATTTTCGTTTTTTATTCTGCCCGTTGCGGCTGGGGCTGTTTAATATGACACCATCCGGGTACACCTGTTCTGCGCATCGAAAAGGCGGCGGTGTCTGCTTAATCAGTTAGAAAATACCTTGTGAATATATAGCCTAATCCCATTACTATAATAATAAATACATAAAGCATAAAGAGTTCTGCTTTCCCTGTAGAGGAACTCACCCGATCCCCAGTGCTTTCTTGATTTATGAATTCTTCAGTGATTTCTCTGCCATCAGCATCATACAAGGATGTTGCCACCAGATAATAACTATACAATGTCTCTTCGGAAGAATTCTCCAGCAGGCTGTTTAACTCTTCTGCCGGATAAAGCTCCAGGAACTGAAGATTTTTCACCTCGTATTTTAATGATCTCATGATCCTGTTATCTGAAAGGGTTCCTGGCTCTGTATAAGTGGCATAATCCAACCCATAGTACCTGATCTCGTCTGAAAGATTATAGCCGCTTACCACATAATATTGCTGATCTTTTAATTCGACCGGAAAAATTTGTACTACCGAAGTATATTCCGCAGAATTTATTTTCGAACTAACGATCCGATATTTTTGATTGAAACCTTTTAATAATACAGCAATACCATTAACACCATCCCTGGATCGATCTTTAAAGGAAGCAATGAGCATGCCGTCGATTTCTTTTGTCTCCAGTACATAAGCATCTACCGGGTCAAAGGGAGAGGCGAATTCTGTGATGGCTGCTGACAAATCTGCCTTGTCGTATGAGTACTTGTATTCCGAAGCGTAGATCAGATAAGAAAAAATCAGAGTCAGGACGACGCATAATGCTGCAGCCAGCAGTCTGATCCGTTTGACTTTTTTTAGAAAATTCAGCTCGATCACCGGTGCCTTAACAGGATTGTCGATATCAACAGCCATCTGTTCATATGCACTTTTACAGTTCTCACAGGAATCCAGGTGCTGTTCGATCACCTTATTTGTTTCATCACTGGTCATTTTTTCAATATAGTTAGGTAGTAAATCCTGTACAATACTGCATGTTAACTGGTTTTTCATTCCGGACCCTCCTTCGCTAGTTTTTGTTTGCCCCGATAAAAAGTCACTCGTGCCCAGGTCTCATTTTTGCTTAATATTTCACCGATTTCTCTGAAACTTAACTCTCCGGTAAGCCTTAAGTACATGACCTCCCGGGTCTTTTCATCCAAATTTTGCAGTCTTTGATATAATGCAACTTTCGATTCGTTTGCCAAAAACCGCTGCTCAACATTTTCTTTTGCCGGCAGACTGTCTGCAATCTCATCGATGGAATTTACAGTGTAACGTTTCCTTTTTTTATTTTCCTTAAACCATAAGTGCTTTGCGATCTGGCAAAGCCAAACAGATACTTTGCAATCTCCTCGAAAGTTATTATAGGTTTTAATGGCCTGATAGAAGGTTTCCTGTGTCAATTCCTCAGACAGGTTAGCATCATGAGTCATGCAGAATAAGTACTTGAAAACCGTTTGAAAATAATCATTGTAAAGCTCCTCCATATTCTGCACTCAAACACCTCCCTGATTATTAGTGCTTATAAAACCTGATTTGTTACAAAAAAATATAAATTTTTTAAATACTAAATCATCATAGCTTAGATTACCAATGTTCCATATTAAATAGACTATTATATATACGATTAAGGAGCCATAGAATTTGCAAACCAAATTATGTGATGTGCACTTCGTTTTTGATAATTTTATCTGTATGAATTTATGCATGCCATATGTGTTATGGCCATATCTTTGTTACAGAAGGTTTTAAACCCTTCCTGTAAAGAATATAATGGGAAAAAGTCCCAGACTAAAAAAGTTCAGGCTTAATAAATATCTCAATCGAATAGGGTTGAGATTTAGGTAAGAGGTTTGGGAGTTGAATAAGGGATTGAGAATTTATTAAGGGGTTGAGAATATGACAAACATCTGGAAAGCCTGCAGACTGCTGCTGATAATTGGTTTGCTTATCCTGCCGGGATGCAGTATAGGCGCATCGGTAAACGGGGCAGGGGCCACCGCTGCTGCTGATATCATAACAGGTTCCGACCTGGGAACTGTTTACAATGTACAAAATTTCGGCGCCTGGGGTGACGGGGTAAATGATGACAGCCAGGCGATCCAGCAGGCTGCTGACAAGGCACGGGACAATAAGGGCAGTTTGCTTATCCCGGCCGGCAATTATTTACTCAGAGAGCGGGTAAGGTTTTATACCTCAGTGGACTGCCAGGGGACATTTATTATGGAGAATGGCAATAACAATGCTTCGATTGTAGTCAGCCGATGGGGCAAATTTACCAAAATCCCCCCGGAGAAGCTAAGCGGCCTGAGCCGGGGATCGACCCAGATCAAGGGACTTGAGGGCACGCCCGGCAGCACGGTGGTTATAAAGTCTGCTGAAAAGCTGATAAACAGGGAACAGTGGGGAAGTGATTATAACAAAGAAGATACGGTGGAGATCACCGGCAGCGGCGGTATGATTTCTCCGGCTCTTGATGCTGCATACAAAGGCTTATCAGGGGTAACGGTAACGGTTTATGAGGATGCACCCATTATCATATCGAATCTAAAAGTTCAGGCTGTAGGTGATACCGCAGGCAACAGCCATCTGGTCTTTTGCGTACGCAGCAATGTCACCTTTAAAAATCCCCGGATCGTTAACTCAGCGGAAAAGGGAACGGCAGGCTGCGGACTGCATATTTACGATTGTGTCAATGTTGATGTGATCAACCCGGTGATCGCTAATTTTAAGCCCCCCGGCGGAGACGGATATGGGATGGCCTTGGGCTCAACTGCCAATATCAATATTCTTGAAGGAAATATAACCGATTGTTCCAATCATGCCATAACCGGGCGCCAGGATAAAAATGTACTGGTCAAAGGCGGTATATACGAAGGGGGCATTTCTGCTTTGGATGACCACTGGGGCAATCAGTTTTCAGTGCAGGATGCTGTCTTGATAGGGGATTCAGGCATCACTTACGCCGGAACGGATATTAAAATCGTAAATTGTGAATTCCGGGAATGCATCAACATACTCGCAGTAAGAACTGATACACCGGTTTTGATGGGCAGTGTGACCATGGAAAATATTACTGCCAGCCTGAAAAAGGATCATAAAACCATGTTTTGTTACCGGGCGGAAAGTCTGGCTGACACAGTACCGGATAAAATAACGGCAGCAAATATTACCCCATCGATACCCCAGGACGGGTATTTCCACTGTTTGGAAATAAACCCGGCAAATCATGATGATTATGCAGGCAAAACCTATTTTTCCAACATCAGGACCGAGGGCAAAAAGGGAACTGTCATCAGGTGATCAGGGTAGTGCAGGGATAAGAAGTTCAGGCGAAAAACGGCACTTTATTGGCTGCGGATAAATAAGGAGCAGGATAACTTCGTTTGGGATTACAAAAGATATAATTTAGATGCCAAGTGGGGATAGGAAGCGGAAGAAAGCTGCTTTAATATTAATCAGGAAGATTCGGTATTGAAAGCGATTGGAATTTGTCAATCAGCAGTTTTTTGTTAAAATAGCTGACCAGATAACGGTGGGCTAAAGTCAACAGCAGTGCAGCAACAAGTGAAAAGGGCAGCATCAAAAGAGGAAAAGTAAGCATAAAATAGGCCAGCAGAAACAGCCCGCAGTTTACAGTCAGGACTCCCAGGGTAACCTGTTTATGGCTGAAGCCTGCTTGAACAGCCAGCTGGTAAACATGGGAACGGTGGGCTTCATACCATTTTTGCCCCTGGTGCCATCTTAAGATAAGGGTGACCGTTGCGTCGATTATAAACACTCCAAGTATCAGCAGCCAGATGATCATGGGCAGTTCTCCGCTTTTTTCCGAGGCCACAGCTAAAACGGCAAACATGACTCCCAAAAAACAGCTTCCTGTATCACCCATGAATATCTTGGCTGGCGGCCAGTTTGAAATAAGAAAACCGGATATGGCACAGGCCAGGAAAACATAAAAAATGGCTGCTGTTTGACTGCCCATTGTAAAACTGAACAAGGCTGCAGCCAAAAGCATACTTATGCTTTCACTGGCGGCCAGGCCGTCGATCCCGTCCATAAAATTAAAAAGATTGATCATCCAGGCAATGCCGGCGGCAGCTAAAATATTTCCCCACCATCCTAAATAAAGAGTCATGAAGCCCAGGTTTATTTCGGTAAAGCCACCCAGCCAGAACAAAGCCCACACCGCTGCCAAGAAATGAAAAACCATGCGGACGCGGGCTCCCAGATCATCGATATCATCCCACAATCCAATACCGGCAACCATCAAACCGCTGCCTGCAAGACTGATCACCAGGCGGCTCTCTATTACTCCTGCCATCCCCAGAAGTACGGTACCCCCCAGGATAACCAAGACAAACCCCAAACCTCCTGCCCGGGGAGTGGCTGTAGTATGGGAACTGCGCTCATTAGGAACGTCTAATATGTTTTTTTTCACATTATAGATCCTGACCATGGCGGTCAGCATATAGGAAAAAACTATGGTTAGCAGAAGCAGCAATATTATGATGAATATATTTTCCATCATTACATCCTCAAACCAATCTGGCGGTGATCGATCACATCGGCACTTTGGCCGGCATAAAACAACTTGATAATTCCCTGTATTGAACCCAAGCCGTAGGCAAAATGAGTCAAGGGAAAGTAAACAGCGGCCAGCAGTCCTGCCAGAGGCAATCGGTTATGGATGGCAATGCGGGCCGAAAAAAGAATGTCTAAAAATAAATACAGCCCCAAGGGAAACAGCATTGTAAATAACAAAGCCGGGGGAGCAGCCAGATAAAGTGGCAGCAATGCCAGGCAAT
>JAAZFJ010000015.1 GCA_012511795.1 Syntrophomonadaceae bacterium | reverse complement strand
CTGACAAGTCTGCTAGAGACAGTCCCAGATCCAATAAAGAACTGATCCACATATCACCTGATATTCCGGAAAAACAATCCAGGTATAATAATTTCATAGCAATAGGCTCCTTATTTGATAATATTCGCCAGTTTTACAAAAACAGAAATCACTGATATCATTTCAAAAAAAAGGTCAAACTTAGATAAATGGCAAATACATAAGTAATTATATTCAACCATATTGGGGACAAATATGAAAAGCCTAAAGAAAACTAAATCAAAAAGCGGGCCTTCCCGTTTGACCATGATTATTATACCGCAAAGCGTAGATCGACCTCTTCGCTTCAGCGTTTCCCAAACCACTCTTCGCCTGACCGCATTTATAGCCATACTTTTTGTGATAGCTTCCCTCGGTGTAGCGGCTATTTATGGGGCTAAACAAGCCGATTTCAATAGATTGGAAGCTATACAAGCAGAAAGCCAGCGCAAAGATCAGACCATCGAAATGATGGATGAGCAGATAAAAACTATTGAAGAACAGCAGGAAAGATTGGCTAATAAGCAGGCGGATATCAAGAAAATGATGGGCATTCAGGATGATGTTCCGGTTACTACTGAATCCTCTCAAGGTGGACAGGGAGGCAGTGGGCCGGAACGGGAAGCTTTGGTAGTGGACGATCACTTTATGCTGGCTCAGCAGCTTAAAAACCAAATGGATCTGCAGGAAAAAGAACTAGATAACTTGCTGGCGCAGGTCAATAATGATACCAAGTATTTTCGGGCCCTGCCCAATCAGTGGCCGGTTGCCGGAGAAATCAGCTCCAATTATGGCTGGCGTAAGTCGCCCTTTGGCGGGCGCAGGGAGAGTTTTCACGATGGGATCGATATTGCTAATGAGTCGGGTACGGAAATACTGGCCGCTGCTGACGGCCAAGTGGTTTTCGCAGGCTGGCAGCCTGTATATGGCCGTACGTTAATCATCAATCACGAACATGGCTTTGCCACCAAGTACTCACATAATTCAGCGTTGTTGGTTGAGGAAGGCGATAAAGTTAAAAAGGGAGACCTTATTGCGCGCATGGGCACCACCGGCAGAAGCACTGGCCCTCACCTGCATTTCACTATTATGAGATGGGAGCAGACTTTGAACCCATTAATATATCTCCCCAATCCCGAGGAGGATGAGTAAAGGAGTGTTCGGATTGAGAAGGAACAAACCGAGTTTTGATAACATTGAAAGTATAATGTCTCCGGGCGTGGAGATAAACGGCAGCTTAATATCGCAAGGATCAGTTCGCATTGATGGAAAAGTCGAAGGCAAAGTAAATATTAAAGGCGATTTAATTATAGGTGAGCAAGGCAAAGTAAAAGGAGAAGTAAAAGCCGCTAATCTAAAACTGGCTGGCCGCATCGAAGGTAATGCCATAATAAGCGGCCGCTTTGACTTATCTTCCAGCGGTGTAATGGCGGGCGATGTGCAGTGTGCAGTATTCACCATCGATGAAGGTGGTCAGTTGAACGGGAATACTTCTATGGGGCGGACTGAGCAACAGCCGTCCAGTGGAAGAAATAGATTTTCCGAAGCGGGTGAAAAGCAAAAAGCAGGTAGGTGAAATAGTTGTTTTTAAACCGCAAGCACGCCGGATACTTGCTGGCCGAAGAACTGGAAAAACAAGATCTCCAGTTCGATTTGGTTTTGGCCATACCCCGAGGAGGGGTGGTTGCGGCTGACATTATTGCCCGCTGGTTTGACAAAGAAATAGATATTATATTATCTCGTAAAAT
>JAAZFJ010000213.1 GCA_012511795.1 Syntrophomonadaceae bacterium | reverse complement strand
GGCATTTACACATTCTGCGGCATTCCCTACCCCGATAGAAATTCTGCCGTCAGAAGTTCCCCCGATATAAGGCCTGCTGGTTCCGCCTGCTCCACTGATCTTTGCCTCGTCTGAACCTACTGCAAAATAAACGTCTTTGAAGTTATACCCATTCGGTGAGTATATATCCCAGGTCCATGAAGCCTGTTGCCCTATGGAAAAACTATTGTCTATGTTTTGGTTTCCACAAAAGACATTAGCAGAGGAAGCGGCTATAACGACAAATCCACCGGAAGGCACTTTTACGGAGCCATAGGATACAATATCCTTGATTTTCCCGCCGTCTACTATTACCGCTTTATCCCCTGGCCTAAGTTGCACGTCACGCCCGAAATTTTCATTATATAAAGCAACGGAAGTAGGCTCATAACTTGGATGGTTTACCCGCCATACTGTACTTTCATTTCCGTCTACTATAAAGCCGATATTCAAGGTTACTTGTTCTACTATGAATGTGCCTTGTTTTGTGATGCCCCCTAAATAGCCGCCCCATTGCCCCGTTGCGCTCCCATAACCGGCCCCGTGGATCAATTTGCCGTTTTCGATCAATACGCCACTTGGAAAATTAAGCGGGGCTCCATATAAAGAGCCAAATGTACGCAATACGTTTACATCCCCGCCTTTTGCCGTTACTTGATCTTCCGTAGAGTAAGCATCAAAATATGTGCCGTTTATCGCGGCAAATGCGCCCTTCGACTGGGCGTATGCTCCGACAGAGGCCACATCGGTCATACCATTATGTATCAGCGTAGGAATGTAGTGGCCGCTTTTGACATCGAGGATTGTATTTGTGGCGGCGTAGACATTAAAAACTCCGCCTGGAATAAATCCAAGTATACAAAATACCAAAGTAAAAATAGAGAATGTTTTAAGAACCTTCTTTCTAATCATTACAATACCTCCCTGAGAGTATATACCAAAATTGATTCCGGTTATGGGGCAGACCACCAGTCAAGTAGCATAACCCATATTTTGTATCTTATCTACTCTGCAGTATAGCCCGTTGTGGTGTCTATGACAACGGCATTGTTGGCGCCGTCCCAGGAGACACCGAAATTAAAGGCCTGTCCCAAATTAACGGAGTTTAAAGTAGTCCGTTGATACTAATGCAGTTAGGTTAATAACAATGCCGTCCTTGTAAATGGTGGTATTGTTACTCACCGCATTTCTGCCGGGCCGTCACCTTTGGGAAGCAAGGGGACGTTCATTTTGCTTCCTTTTATATCAAGAATTATTATAATGAATAAAAATGGTGTGGTAAAAGGTAGCAAGACAAGCCAGAAAACAGAGTAAAAGTGGCGTTTATCACGTAGTATTGCGAAGAATCAACCGACAGGATATTTTTTATGATGAAGATGATCATCAACGGTTCCTGGAGATACTAGGACAGAAGAAAGACAGAAGCACAATATGAGGTATATAGCTATTGTCTGATGAGTAAACATGTTATATTTTGTCACGTGAAAACAAAGATGCGATTTCGCGAATCATGAGTAGGATCGGGAGACAGTTATGCATGGTAGTACAACCGGAGGAAGCAAAACTGCTTCCGATACAGAGAGGAGTAGATCTTATTGAAAAAAATCAGGATATTAGCTATTGTTGGGTCTTTGCGAAAAGATTCCTATAACCGGCAATTAGCCTTGGCGGCGCAAGAAGTCATTGGAGATCGGGCTGAGTTTACACTACTTGAGTATCAGGACATCCCTTTTATGGATCAGGATATTGAATATCCCGCACCTGAGGCTATAAAACGGGTTCGTGATGTGGTGAAGTATGCAGATGGAATATGGTTCTTCACACCTGAATACAATCACTTTTTCCCAGGCGTTTTGAAGAACCTCATCGATTGGCTATCCCGTCCCATCAGTGATAAAGAGCCGCCGCTTCTTGCTGGAAAGCCTGCTGCCATAAGCGGGATTTCTCCCGGTATGGCCGGAACATCTCTGGCTCAGGATCATTAGTTACACTCATAAGCTTCTTGAACATGGACGTTATGAATGTGCCCCGTCTCACGATTCCTAACGCTATGCAACAGGTGGACGATCAAGGCAAGCTAAAACTTACAACAAGCTATCCCTACTTGGAAAAACAGGCAGATGCCTTTATGAGTTTTGTCCAAAGAGGCGTACAAGATAAATAAGTGATACCGATTCTTGAAAGCAATGACAAGCAATTACTGAAAGCAAGGCACACTACGCAAAATCATCGTAGAGTGCCTTGATTAATTTCTGGTATATTAATGTCCACCGTAAAGCCTGACATAAATACCAGTGAATTTGTTGTCGAAGACGGTGATATTTTTACTCAGCCGCCGGACAATTTGTGCGGTGTAACCACCGGTGTAACAAGGTCTGCGGAGGAAGAAAAGCCATTGCTATTTAAAACCACATATGTCTGTCGAATTATATAAACATTAGGCCAAAAAAGACGATATATAATATAACTCGATTTCACAAAGCTGCCACAGGTAATAGTGAGGTTTTATTATGGCTTATTCAACAATAATGGGAGTATTGTTCATAACATGTGCCGGCATATCATTCGCATTAGGGTTGTACGCTACCAATGTAGTCTTTAAGACGCCGATCAATAGATTATTGATGATTATCTGCATTGCTTTGATGATTTGGTCTTTGGGGCTGGCAATTACTGTAGCCGCCGAAAACGCCAACATTAGTATGAGTGGACATTTACTTGCTTTAATTGGCTGGGGAATAATGTATAGCTTGTTGCTCCACTTTACTTTATTATTGACCGGTAAAGAAAAACTCCTACAAAAGTGGTGGATATACCCACTATTATACTTACCGGGGCTTGCCATGATCTATGCGTTTACCATTCTTCCAGCCATAGGGCAAAATGTTGATGAATTAATTCATACCATCTACGGATGGGTTCCGGTACGAAAGCATGACATATGGGATTATGTTTATTATGCATACTTTATAGGTTTTACGGTTACAAATGTAATTGTGTTGCTGGCAGCGAGAATAACCTCGCCGAGTAAAAAACAAAGCAATAAAATAACGTTACTGGCCATCTGCTATATCATAGCCTTTTCACTTGGAACCTTGTCGCATCTTCTGACAGAGCTCTGGGATATACTTATAATTCCACGTTATTCCTCTGTCTTTTCTCTTATACCTCTAATAGCATTCGCCTACGTAGTCAAAAAAGATGAAATAGTGAGCACTGATAACGTCTAGCAAAAGGGCTTTTTCGGGCTTGATCTTGTGGTGTGTTCTCAGGATATGAAGAATCAGGCAATGGAGAAGTTAATGCTGCGAACAATTTGCATCGAGCACTGGATAAGGATCAGCTTATGGTCTATTATCAACCGCAAGTTGACCTTGAAACCAAAACTATAGTTGAATTTGAGGCGTTGCTTAGATGGTGGCTCCCTGAAAAGGGCATGATAAGCCCTGCTACATTTATCCCCATAGCAGAGCAGGCCGGACTGCTTAATCCAATCGGAGCCTGGGTATTGGAAACGGCTTGCCGACAGAATAAACTATGGGAGGATAAAGGTTATACCGGACTGCGGATGGCTGTTAACATATCAGTTCATCAGCTGAATAACCCAAGATTTATCCAACAGGTCAAAGATATTCTAACTAGGACAGGGTTATCAGCAGAATATTTAGAGGTGGAAATTACAGAAAGTGCAGTGAGCAACAATGACGCCAATATGCTTAATATCTTAAACAGTTTAAAAGCACTGGGAGTCACAATTGCAATTGACGACTTCGGGATTGAATACTCCTCATTAAGCCGCCTGAAGCATTTGCCAATTGACCGAATGAAAATAGATATCCAATTTATTCGGGGCATCGAAGCAGACGAAAAGGATCGGGAAATTACCAAGGTGATAATCAATCTTGCCAAAAGCATGAAGCTCAAGGTCATTGCAGAGGGGGTTGAAACAAAAACTCAACTTGATTTCC
>JAAZFJ010000212.1 GCA_012511795.1 Syntrophomonadaceae bacterium | reverse complement strand
TTCGGTGAGCAAGTATTTCAATAGGGTTCACTGATTGCAGCAGTTTCCAATATATTGGCAGGATCCCCCATAAAAAATAGGCGCCGGAGGCCATTAAAATTCCTGAGATGTTTTGATTTCTATTCAAATGTTTTTCTCCCCTGTGTTTTCATAGCAAGAATAATTATGGCACATAATGCAGGAAAATAGAATATAAAAGGGCAGGTAAATCACCTGCCCTTTTATATTCTATTTACTTTGCGAAAGTCTTAAGTTTAAAAACGCTTGGGACGGTCATCGCCTCACTAACCAACTCTATTAGTAGCCTTTAAAATTGGCTTCCCGTCGTTCGATAAATGCCTGCACCCCTTCTGCAGCATCCTGACTGGTCATGATCGGCATTAAATCAGGCAGCAGTCTGGCCAGTGCCGGTTTGGTCCCTTGAACTCTGGCAATGCGGGCTGAGTTTAAAGCAGCTTGAACTGCCAGAGGAGCTTGCTTGGAAACTTTATGGGCAAACTCCAGCGCCTTATCGAATTGTTTACCGGGCTCTGTGATAGCTTGAACCAGACCTAAGCGGTACGCTTCCTCAGCACCCATTTCGTCACCGGTTAAAATATATCGCATGGCGTTGCCCCAGCCAATTTCATCAAACATCCTGACAGTTGCGCCGCCCACCGGATAAATTCCTCTTTTTACTTCGATCTGACCTAATCGCAGATCGGATGCTGTCACCCTAATATCAGAAGTCAGCAGTAATTCAAAAGCATAGGTATAGGTTATTCCCTGTATAGCCATTATTAAGGGTTTAGACAAGCGATTATCCTCATCCAGACCAAAAGGATCAATAGCTTCAGCAGGCATTTCCGGCATTTTTCCTTCCCCAAAATATGGCGCCCATTGTACCAGGTCCAGTCCGGCAGAGAAATGATCACCCTGGGCATACAGCAATCCGCAGCGCAGATCCGGGTCATTGTTCAGCTGACCATAGGCATAAGCCAACCCCCAGTACATATCCACATCGAAAGCATTTCTTTTCTCCGGGCGGTTTAAGCCCATTAATAACACATGACCTTCCTTTTGAACGGTGATTTTGCTATTATCCATTAAACCTTCCCCCTTTTTATATTTCCCTGTTATGCAACCTGAAACCTATATGTAACTACTTTACCGGATCATTCAAAGCATGCGTCTTCTGATGAAATCATGAAAAGAGAAAACGCCGCTCAGACTAATCTGTGAGCAACTCCTGATACTCGGCTTCTTTGAAGCCCAATATTAATTTATTGCCACCTGTTAATAATGGTCTGGTTAAAATACGCGGATTGTTGCTGATTAAATCAGCAGCTGATTTTTCATCCAAACTATCCAAATCAATATTCATTTTTTTAAATACCTGACTTTTACGATTGATCAATTCTTTTACGGTTAATTTATTAATTCCGGCCAGTTTCTTTAAATCCTTCAATGAAAGTTGTTCTTTAAGTAAGTCGTGGTAACTGAATTCAACTTTGTTTTGTTCAAGCCACACCCGTGCCTTTTTACAGGTGCTTCAGGAAGTAACGCAATAAAAATCAAATCTGTCAGCCATTTATTTCACCTCGCTATGTTTATTATTTAAATTATAAACAAAAATAAGTATACAAGTAGGTAACAATGCAAAATTATGTTAAAATTCTTGTTAGTTGGAATACCATTAAACATTAGGAGGAAGTACTATATGAACCGTATTGAAAAAGCTCTGATCCATGCACTTTTTGTTCACCTGCATCATAATGCAGATAAAGCAATTGACTTTGGAATGTTTAAGAGAGTAAATCAGAATGTTGACTCTGTCTGGCCAGGGGCATTATTAGTGGGGCCTGATGCCAATGATGATGCAGCAGTAATAAATATTCCGGGCTGCGATTGTTTGGTAGTAGGAAAAATGGAGAGTCATTGTTCACCATGTGTTCCCCGTCCTTATGACAGTGCTGCAACCGGTGCAGGAGGAGCTATGCGGGATGTAGTGGCTATGGGAGCCAGACCCATCTTTGCTCTGGATTTTATCGGTACCCGCCCGCCTGAGGAAGAAGTAATCGTTGGCCCCTGCGGTTTTGACGGGAAATGTACCTGTGGAAAATGTGTCACCATGACCAGCCAGGAAAGAATAAATCTGATGCTGAAAGGCATAGCTGATATGTGCCAGGCCATGGGAGTATTTGTAGCCGGAGGAGGTTTCTCCACCTCCTTCAGTGATATAGTACCAGCCATGGTTGTTTCTGTAACCGGTAAACTGGTAACGGAAAAGCCGCTGACTAAACCAGCCAAATCAGCCGGTGATAAAATTATAATAATAGGGGAGACCGGAAATGACGGTAATGATACCCTTTATCGTGCAGGGCTGGTTCCAGTCATGTATCCGGCAGAAGCTTTATTTAATGAAGAAAGAAATACTATGGAAGCATCTCTGGCGGCATTTGCTACCGGTAAAATAAAGGCCTGTTCTGATTTGGGAGCAGCAGGGCTCGGAGCTGCTGTTTGTGAATCAGCACGTTTCGGCGGGTTGGGCGCCAGGGTTGACCTAAGTAAAGTCCCGGTAAAAACCAAGGACATCATGCCGGAAGAAATCTTTATTTGTGAGACCCAGGCCAGAATGCTTCTGCAGGTTGCTACTGAAGATGTGGAAGAAGTACTCAAGGCGATTCGCAGTAAAGGTGTAGCTGCTGAAATGATCGGGGAAATTACCAACGCCGATGAAAATATTTTCACTTATGAAGATAAAACCATTGCCGTGATTCCCAATCATCCCTCAGCTGAGATTTTAGCCGAATTAAGCAAATAACAGATTTGCACTACAATAGTAAAAAAAAATATTAACCCGAACCAATAATCGGCTGGCTAGTTGACTCTGAAAGTAATAAACCAGTCAGCAGAATGCAAACTAATGAAACACAGTTATTAATAATAGGGGCCTGGCCGGATGACCAGGTCCCTATTTATTATTCTTGTGCTTTTACAATCCCAACAGCTTTAGAGATTTCAAGTACGATGATGGGGATTATCGCCAGCAGGAGAGCAGTCAAATACATTTGCGCAGGCAACTGGGTCATCCCAAAAGCAGAGGCGATGGGGGGAATAAATGAAACCAGGAGCATCAAAAGCAAAGATGTGAATGCAGCTCCATTCAGGTATTTGTTACTGAAGAAGCCGATTTTAAATAAAGAATGAGCAGATCGCATATTATAAGCATGAAATATTTGTGAACCTGCCAGCACGATAAAGGCCATGGTGCGGGCAGCTGTTAAATCTCCGGTATTTTTCCAGACCAGAACAAAACCAGTGAGGGTCAGAAAGGCAAACATGACTCCCTGAAGAATGATACGTATGCCGAAACCGTCTGCGAAAATACTCTCATCTTTTGGTTTAGGTTTACGCTGCATTACACCTTGGTCTACAGGTTCCATCCCCAGGGCGATGGCCGGCAGGCTGTCTGTTACCAGATTGATCCATAAAAGCTGCACTGCCAGTAACGGCGATGTCTGCCAGATGAGCATGGCGGTGAAAACCACTAATACTTCACCGATGTTGGTTCCCAGTAAAAACCCTACCGCATGTTTAATATTATCATATATGCCCCGTCCTTCTTTTACGGCATCAACGATAGTGGCAAAGTTATCATCAGTTAATATCATATCGGATGCACCTTTGGCTACATCAGTACCGGTTATGCCCATGGCACATCCAATATCTGCAGCTTTTAATGCCGGTGCGTCATTGACTCCGTCACCGGTCATGGAAACAACTGCTCCTCTCTTTTGCCACGCCCGGACGATGCGAATTTTATCTTCCGGTGAGACCCGGGCATAAACTGAAATATGTTCTACCCGTCTATTCAGTTCTTCTTCAGACATAGACGTTAATTCACTGCCCGTAACAGCTTCATCACCCTCCAGCAAAATGCCCAGATCTTCAGCGATGGCCGAAGCTGTTACCACATGGTCACCAGTTATCATCACCGGTTTTATCCCGGCCTTGCGGCAAACTGCCACAGCTTTACGGGCTTCCGGACGAGGAGGATCGATCATCCCCACCAGGCCCATAAAAGTCAAGTCTTTTTCCAGAGTATCAGCATTTATTTCTGCAGGCACACGATCTATTTCTTTATAACCTACTGCCAATACGCGCAGTGCCTGACGGCTTAATTCATCAGTCTGTCGTCGTCCTGCATGAAGATCTCCGCTGATACATTTATCAGCTAAAACATCAAAGGCTCCTTTTACTATTACTATTTTTTTGCCATCTATTTCGTTAATGGTACTCATCAGTTTACGATCAGAATCGAAGGGCAATACCGCAAAACGGGGGCACAAGCGATTTAAGTCACCTTTTGCCATGCCATTTTTATAAGCTGCCAGTACGATGGAAGTTTCAGTAGGATCGCCAATATGTTTTTCTTTGCCATCTTCAATTTCCACTGAACCATCAGAACAAAGGGTGGCATACTGCAAAAGCTTTTTAATCGAAGGTGAATTATTCTCTGTTATATCCTCCAAAAGGGATTCTCCCGCTAAAAAAGCTTTGACCAGGGTCATTTGATTCTGGGTCAGGGTCCCGGTTTTGTCTGAGCAAATCACTGAAGCACTACCCAGGGTCTCAACTGCCGGCAGTTTGCGTATGATAGCGTTTTTCTTTACCATACGCTGAACACCGAGGGCCAGGACCACAGTCACAATGGCCGGCAGCCCTTCCGGAATCGCTGATACAGCCAAGGCTACGGCAATCATGAATATTTCCATTATTTCCATGCCATTGACCAGACCGATAACAAAAATCACGGCACATACCGCTATGGCCATGAATCCGATATATTTACCCATTTGGGACAGCTTCTGCTGCAGCGGGGTTTGTGTTTCAGGTTCAGTGCTTAAAAGGTCAGCAATTTTCCCTATCTCAGTGTCCATGCCGGTAAATACAACCACAGCTTTACCAGAACCATAAGTAATACTGCATCCTGAATATAGCATATTGAAGCGGTCCCCCAGGGGAGCATTTTCCGCTGGCTTGGCTTGGGCATCCTTCTCAGTAGGCACAGATTCTCCAGTCAAGGCAGATTCTTCTGATTTCAGGCTGTTGGATTGAATGAGCCTGGCATCTGCAGGAACGTAATCCCCAGCCTCCAGGATGATAATGTCGCCGGGAACCAATTCCGCAGCATCAATCACCATCTCTTTGCCGCTGCGGAGCACGCGGGCCTGGGGAGCGGACAGGTCTTTTAAGGCCTCCAGCGCTTTTTCTGCCTTGCCCTCCTGTACCAGACCGATGATTGCGTTCAGCACTACGATCAGCAAAATCAGAATCGGTTCAAAGAATCCTTCGCCATCATACCAGGCAACCACAAATGAGATCACAGCCGCTAAAATTAAAATAATGATCATCACATCTTTGAATTGTTCAAAGAAGCGTTGCAAATCTGATTTCTTCTT
>JAAZFJ010000211.1 GCA_012511795.1 Syntrophomonadaceae bacterium | reverse complement strand
AGGCTTGGCGGAAACCGGGTTTTCTTTATACTATCTAAACTATAAGTTTAAAAGGGCGATAGTATAAGGGCAACCGCGGTTCCACCAGCGCCATAGGCTTGGTGGAAGCCGGGTTTTCTTTATTTTTAATAAAGATATTAATATGACACCGAGTATTTTAATAACTCATATTATGGACTAAAGATATATAAAGGAGTCCTGAAATGCTCAGCAAAATACGAAATAGAACGGGACCCGTTGTTGGTATTATTACAACTGGCAAGAACAAGACGAATAATCCTGGCGGCGCACCACAGCATTTATACAGGGAACTGATAAGCCAGGGCCGTCAGAAAGGGATATTTATTTACAATTTTCATCCTCATAATATTGACTGGAAAAGGAGACTTATTAAAGGATATACACATAATGGTAAAAGGTGGGAAAGCGGTGTTTACCGTTTTCCGGATATCGTATACAACCGAATATTATACCGAAATATTGAAGCATCGCCGGCAGTCAAAAGCATTCTTAAAAAATTCCAACAGGATGAGAATATTATCTTATTCAACACCAGGTTTCTTGATAAATGGGAAGTGCACAAAGCCATCAATGGCAATAGAGATACTGCCCATTTAGTTCCTGAAACCGAACTCTTGACCCGGGAAAATCTTTATCTGATGTTGCACAGACATCCCGAAGTACTCCTTAAGCCGCGAAACAGCAGTAAAGGGCAGGGGATCATTAAAATCAAACAGGCAGGAAAGCAATTTTCCTTTTCCCGGGCTGAATGGAACGGTCCGAAGTGGATCAGATCCAATTCATTCATTAATCTTTACCGGCAGTTAAAATTTCATAATGTCCTTAACCAAAAGTACTTGATCCAGGAATGCATAGATCTGGCCCGTTATAATGGAAGGATTTTTGATCTTCGCTCCCAGTTCCAGAAGGACGGTACGGGCAATTGGGTTTTGACCGGAGTAGGGGTGCGGATCGCAGGGAAAAACCGTTTCGTAACTCATATTCCCAATGGAGGCTCATTGGCAGCTTACAATGAAATTATCCCCTCTGTTTATAATACAGTATCTGAAGGTACCCGTGCCTTTGACAAGCAATTAAAAAACATAGGACTTTTTATCCCGCCATTATTAGAAGAAAAATTGCAAATCAACCTTGCCGTATTATCGATGGATATTGGCATTGATAGATCTGGTAAGATGTTAATTTTGGAGGTGAATTCAAAACCGGCAAGATTTGATGAACACCATATAAGGCAACGACACCTGATAAATTTGGTTGATTATTTTTTATTCCTGACAGAGAAAAAGAATAAGAGGAATGATAATTAGTGAATTTATATATAAATTGTTCTCCTAATGAAATGGGTGAGATGCTTTTATCAAGACTTACAGAGGAATATGGTGCGGAAGTAAATAAATTTTATATAAAAGGCAATGAATACTTAAAGATTATGTTGATGGAAAAAGGAGGTAAGCTTACCAGGGTATTAAACCAGCCCAGAGCCATAGAAAATTGCCTGGATGAGGAGGCCATGGCCGGAATACTTTCCAGCAATAAAATTCCTTATGGAAACAGCAGCGGTGAAACTTTAATAAAAACATATGAGCTTTTTGTTTTTGATTTAAGAATGATTTCCATTAAAATAAAATCAGCGGGAAAAACAAAACCCCTGGTGAAATATGTTAAAGAGAGCGATAGCAGCAGATCAGTGGAGATCGCCCGCAAAGTAATCTACCTGCTGGGACTTGATTTCGGGGTGGTTCACCTGGCTTTGACTGCCCGAAGAAGATTTAAAGTAATGTCTGTTGATCCTACGCCCACTGTAAGAGAAAAAGATTTCAGCAGTTTTTATAAAAGAATTACTGCCATCTATAATCTAGGCAATGAACTTTTAACATCTGAAGTAAAATTGGGCGCAGACCCGGAATTTATGATGCTGAATTCTAAAAACGGCAGGATCATTTCAGCATCAAATTTCTTCCCCCGGGACGGAGTTGTAGGCTGTGATAATATTAGAATCCCCAACCGGCAATCAAGGCCGATAGCTGAGATCAGACCTAGCCCGGAGACAAATCCCCTGGAACTGATGGATAATATAAAAAGGGCCCTGAACAACGCCAATCGCATTGCATCCCATCGCAATGTCCGATGGGTGGCAGGGAGTCAGCCAGTAGGCGGATACCCCATTGGCGGACATATCCATTTCAGTAATATAAAACTGAATTACGCCATCTTAAGAGCTTTAGACAATTATCTGGGACTCCCGATTTTTATGATGGAGGTCCCCAATACAGCGGCCAAACGGCGGAGAAAATACGGTTTTTTGGCTGATTATCGCCTTAAAGACCATGGCGGTTTCGAATACAGGACACCAGGCAGTTGGCTGGTATCACAAAAAGTGGCCACAGCTGTGATATGTCTGGCTAAAATAGTGACCAGCCGATACTTGTTCCTTGATCATAATTATTTGAACAGTGCTGATGCTCAAAGAGCTTTTTATGAAGGTAATCAACAGTTTTTCCGGCCCGCTTTTTTCGAATTATGGCGCCGCTTAGAAAAAACAGATATGTATAATAAATATAGTGAGGAATTACAGATCATACCTTATATGATTGAAAATAATCTTAACTGGGATGAAAAAAATGATCTTAGAAAGAGTTGGCGTTTAGTCAGTGCTAAAAAAAGCAATACCGGTTCCGGCAAACCGGTTAGAAAAAATGTGCAGCCCAGGATCTCCCAGTCCAGATCAAGTGCAAGTACCAGTACCAGTACCAGTGTAAATGTAAGTGCACCATCATCGGGTTCTCCATCAGTGAATAAAAGCAAAACCGTCAATAAAAGCCTGGGTAAAAAAACCAGAATAGGCAGCACTAACAAAGATAAAGCTACTAAAGGATCACCCGGGTACAATTATACCGGGCATATTTCAGCAGGAAGGATCGTTATTTCAAATGAATTCAGAATGATTTAATAACTAATATACTTGTTTTCAATATACTTATAAAGCAAGATCACTCAATGTCCATATTGGTGATTTCATAGGTGAAATCAAGAATTTCCATATCGCTTGAATAATTATAAAAGGTTTCATCGATTATATTAATTAGAAACTGCAGTTCATCATTTTTCCCTGATACTGCAGAAAAACCGATCACAGAACGCTGCCATAAATCATGGTAGGCTACTTCGCTTATAGAAACATTGAAACGTTTTCTTACTCGGTTGATCAGACCGTTGATAACACTTCTTTTTTCTTTTAAAGAAGTGCAATACGGCAAATAGATTTTTGCATTACCATATACTACAAACATAGATTACCTCCAGGAATAAGTATAAAGGTTAAATTTGACTTAAACAAATTATGACAATAAAATTAGTGACAAGCTTTGTAAGTTCGACATATTTATGGTCGT
>JAAZFJ010000014.1 GCA_012511795.1 Syntrophomonadaceae bacterium | reverse complement strand
TTCAGCTCCGGAGGGGTTTTCTAAAACCGCCACCACTAGCTCTGTTTCCAGAATAGGTGCATCGTATTCTTCTTTGATCCTTTTAAGATCATAAAGCCTTAATAAATCAGCAACTAACTCCGGATTGTCCTCCCCTTCAAGTACTCCATTTCTATCAACTGTATAATCTCCCACTTGGTAAGCAAAGGAGGGTGCGGCTAGATATTTAGCTTCGGTTTCAAGTTCTCTGCTAATGGCTTCTACCAACTTTTTTCTTTTAGCCCCTGTGACGTTATAGTTAATTCTCATTTTCATACCACCTTTCTATTTTTGTTAGTAACATATATCACTCTAAAGGCTGTAAATAGCAAGGGGTATGTGAGTTATATTTCATCTTTTAGGCTATTTCTTCGGTAAGACTTTCAATTACCGTATATTCTGATTTAACTCCATTTCTTAAAAGAAATACATCTTCAGCACTTCCAACCTGTTCAATATATCTTTTAACAATGACATCGCAATATTTTTCATCAAGTTCAATTGTGTAGCAAATTCTATCTGTCTGCTCACAGGCAATAAGGGTAGACCCGCTGCCGCCAAAAGGATCGAGCACAATGCAGTTAGCAAGGCTAGAGTTTAGAACCGGGTAGGCCACTAAAGCCACAGGTTTCATCGTTGGATGGTCTGCGTTCTTTTTTGGCTTTTCAAATTCCCAAATAGTAGTCTGCTTGCGGTCCGAATACCAGAGATGCTTTCCTTTCTTTTTCCAGCCAAATAGTACCGGTTCGTGCTGCCATTGATAAGGGGATCTGCCTAAAACTAAGGATTGCTTTTTCCAGATGCAGGTGCCGGAAAGATAAAAGCCAGCATCGGCGAAAGCTTTTCTAAAATTAAGCCCTTCGGTGTCAGCATGGAAAACATAAATAGAAGCATCCTTTGCCATCACTGCTTCGATATTTGTAAACGCCGCCAGCAGGAAGTCATAGAATGCTTCATTTCCCATATTATCGTTTTTAATTTTACCCGCAGCTCCTTCGTAATTGACATTATATGGAGGATCAGTAACTGTAAGGTTTGCTTGCTTTCCATCCATTAGTAGATTAAAGGCGTCTTCCTTTGTGGAATCGCCGCAGACAAGACGGTGGTTTCCTAAGAGCCAAAGATCTCCTGATTTACTAATAGCCGGATTTTTAAGTTCCGCATCTACATCGAAATCATCATCTTGGACATTATCTATATCACCCAAGAGTTTATTTAACTCTGCATCATCAAAGCCAAGAAGGGAGATATCAAAATCTACACCTTGCAAATCAGCTAGTTCTACAGAAAGCATTTCAGCATCCCAGCCCGCATTTAAGGCTAGACGGTTATCGGCAAGGATATATGCTCTTTTTTGTGCTTCTGTTAGATGTTCTACAAATACACATGGGACTTCTGCCATTCCTTCTTCTTTGGCTGCCATGATTCGGCCGTGACCAGCTATGATATTTAAGTCTTTATCTACGATGACCGGATTTACAAATCCGAATTCTCGTAAAGACGCTCTAAGCTGAAGTATCTGCTCTTTGCTGTGGGTACGAGCATTTCTAGCATAGGGCACCAGTTTATCTATATTTACTTTTTCAAATCGTTCAGTTGAAATCATTTACATCACCGTCCTTTCCTGCCCGATAAAAGGGCCTCCATAATATCGTCTTGGGGGTTTCCTATATAAGCTGTGGTACAGTTTTGTTTTACTATGTCGAAAATCTCATACCATAAGAGATTAGCTTGCTTTTGAAATGACTGGCTCATCTGCACGAAGGGGCTGGCCATTGCTCCGCCAGTTGTAGGATGTTTTCCTAAAAGTCCGTAAGTGCTGATAGCTTCTTCGCACTGAATATATCTTGTAAAGGCTTGAGCATAAGCTTCAATTAGCCTGGGATTTACAAATTTCTCACAACCACGATTTCTAAGCCATTTCCAGATTTCGATAAATAGGGCATCTGCCCCTAGAGACTTACCATCTTTCTGCCTCGAACTAAGGTAGTCACTTGGCGATGGCATTTCTTCTCCGTAAAAATCAGAATCAACTTCCAAGTCCTCTGCTTCTAAAATTGACTCCGGCTGAAAATCTGGGACCTCTAGTATTTTTGCTGTTTTCCCTTTAGTAATTTTATCTGCAAGGGCTTCAGGCTTGTCGCCAGCACGAGCTCTTCTGCCGCCCCTTAATGTTCCGTCTTTTGCCATGTGCTTCCACCTCCTTTTAAAGGCAAGGCTTTAATCCCCCCTTTGAACCGACATTTTTTCACGCGTTGCCCCACGCCGCTGTCCGTTTGGTAAGGGTTTAGAGATTCTACCTCCCCCACCGGTCACCATCTCTTACTGTGATAGTCGAGTGACAGGATTTACATAAAGACATAAGGTTCTCTGGGTTATTACTGCCGCCTCAATTAAATCTTCTAGGGCCTCAAGTTTTCTGTCATGAATATAAACGACATCACCCTCATCGTCATAGACTGCACCATTTGCCATTTGCAGGAGTTTATTTGATAGGGCAGCTGCATTGACTGCGCTGATCTCTTCTCCCTTTATCCTTGTAATTAAATCACGTTTCATCACATCTAAGCTTTTCATTTCATCTTCAGAGAGCCTTACAGGAACCTCATTGATTACTAAATCTGGAAGCTTTAAGTAATCTCTTCCTTTCATGCTGATAGTGATATCTGAAATCAATTGATGAATTGCATCCTCAGCCCCAGGCCTTGGTTTATATGAAAATATTATTTGTTGATTTCGTTTATCGGGAACAAAGAAGTTTTCTCTATACCTACCAATAAAACGACCCAGGCGCTGGCCCATATCTAAAAGACGATACTCAGCCCATAAGTCCATCAAACCATTAGAAGAGGGTGTTCCTGTCAGCCCAACAATCCTTTTTACCTTTGGTCTTACTTTTATTAGACTTTTAAATCTCTTTGCTTGATGTGATTTAAAAGAGGACAGCTCATCTATTACAAGCATGTCATAATCAAAGGGGAGACCACTTTTTGAAATAAGCCAATCCACATTTTCCCGGTTAATAATATAGACTTGGGCCCTTTTCATAAGGGCTGCTTTTCTTTCAGGTGCAGAGCCTACTGCTAGACTATATTGAAGACCTTTTAAGTGGTCCCACTTTTGGATTTCAGCCGGCCATGTATTTTTAGCAACTCTAAGAGGTGCAATAACTAAAACCTTTCTTACAAGAAAACTATCTAGTGTTAGATCAAAGATTGCAGTCAAAGTGATAATACTTTTCCCTAGACCCATATCTAGAAATATTCCTGCTATTGGATTTTTGAGAATATAGTCCGTAGCGTATTCCTGATATTTATGAGGATTGTATTTCACCCAGCACCCCTCCAATCTCATCTTTTGAATCTAGGCAGAAAACTAAAAACCCAAGTTCTTCTAACTGTCTTTTTCGCTTTTCCTGCAAGGGCCTTAAAGTCTTTCCAGGTGCTTTTAACTCTATAAATGCAAGCTTCCTATATGGTAAAAGTATTAGACGATCTGGCACACCAGCATATCCTGGAGATAGGAATTTTAGTGCCAAGCCACCTAGCTTGTTTA
>JAAZFJ010000210.1 GCA_012511795.1 Syntrophomonadaceae bacterium | reverse complement strand
CTTCTTTTAAAATTTCCCTGGGCGATGTCTTTTACTGCTTCTGAAATATCTGACAATGGACGCGAAAGCCGATTCGCTGCAACAGCGCTTACAGCAAAAGCTGCAAGAGCAGTTAAGACAACTGTTAAAAGGAGTATGGATAATATTTTAAGCAATACCTTCTTGATCTCATCGATGGGCTTGGCAAGTCTGATGACACCTGAAAGAGTATCATTTTTAAAAGGCACTGCTACATAAAGCATATTGATCCGGGCTGTATCACTAAACCTTATATCAGAAGCGATTTGACCGCCTATTGCCTTTGAAATTTCCGGCCGGGCATCATGTGGTTCCAGAAAACTGCTGTCAAATTCTGAATCAGCTAATACATTGCCATTGTTGGAATCAACAATGGTGACCCGTACTCCTGATTCCGATGATATTTTATCGCTTAGCCGCTGTAAGTAGGCAGTATCTTCCTGCATGTAAGTTCCGGTTAGCAAATCAGCAGCCAGTATGGTCTGATCGGTAATATTACCTTCTATTTCCTTCATATAGAAATCTTTGAAGATAAAGTAACTGCTGACCAGACTAAGGGTCAAAAAGATAACTGTTATAACTACAAAATTCCTGGTAAGCCTCCAGCGGAATGTTTTATTCATATTTGTTTTCCTCAAACTTGTAGCCATAACCTCTGACTGTAACAATATATTGAGGATTTTTTGCATTATCTTCTATTTTTTCTCTGAGTTTGCTGATGTACACATCCAAGGTCCTGGTATTAGCACTTTCCGGAGTATCCCATAACACTTCCAATAAATATTCTCTTTTCAGAACTCTGCCTTTATTTCTTATCAACATTTGTAATAATTCATATTCTTTCATTGTAAGATCAAGCTTCTTATCTTTATGCCAGATTTCATAATTTAATGGCTTGATGGTAAAATCATGGACCTTTATTTCTTCTTCTGCCGGTAGTTTATCATTAATATTATTGCGTCTTAAAACTGCACGCACCCTGGCACTTAATTCTTTCACACTAAAGGGCTTGGTTACATAGTCATCCGCACCCAGTTCCAAACCGACAATTTTGTCTACTTCATCATCTTTAGCAGTAAGCATAATGATCGGGGTTGTAATATTTTCTTTGCGTAAATCGCGGCAAATATCCAAGCCATCTTTACCCGGCAGCATTAAATCTAAAATGATCAGATCCGGTTTTTCCTGCATGATTAAACGCCAGGCTTCATTTCCATCATTAGCCTGCAAAGTATGAAAACCGTCTTTATTAAGATTAAAAGTGATCAATCTTACCAGTGATTCTTCATCATCGACTACCAGTATTTTACCCTTCAATATTCCATGCCTCCGGATCTTATTTAAAACAGCTGTTCCCTACAAACTCCCGTAATATTGAATTGAAAGGGATTTCCTCTGTTTTGACTTCTTTAAAATAGCTCAAGAATTTCAGTAAACGCCTGGCTTCAGCATATTCCCGGTTTTCCGCACTTATTTCACGCAGCAAAGGTTCAATAAATGGTTTTAACACGAATAATTCATAAACTAAAGATGAATTAAACATAGCATCTGCATTTTCCTGAAAAGGAAAGATATTTTTTTCTTCGCCTCTTCTTACTGATGGCCATCTCTTTATGGTATCGATGGCATTATGGCCTCTGGTTCTGTTGTCTCTGATTATTCTTCTGATCAGACGACTGTCAGTAGTGGAAATATTATTAGTGTAATCAATATTCAGCTGAGTTAATGCACTTATATAGATTTTAAATTTTTGTTTGGCATATATGCTGCTGGTCAACTGGTCATTTAAACAATGGATCCCTTCCAGAATTAAAGGTTCTCCCGGTCCCAGCTTTATTTTGATCCCCTCTGCTTCGCAAGTTCCTTTGATAAAATTATATACCGGCATTTCCACTTCTTCGCCATTGATCAGTTGTTGCAAATGTTCATTGAATAATTCTAATTTTAAAGCGGCCAGTGATTCAAAATCATATTCATTGTTCTCATCTAAAGGAGTATCACATCGGTCAACAAAATAATTATCAAGGGATATGGCAACAGGTTTCTTGCCATTGACCCTTAATTGAATAAACAACCGCTGGGCAAAGGTGGTTTTTCCCGAAGAGGAAGGCCCGGCAATAAGAATAATTCGGGCATCGGGATTATTACAGATCTGATCTGCGATGGAAGCGATTTTCTTTTCGTGTAATGCTTCATTGACTCTTATAAAGTCATTGATCTCTCCCCGGGAAACGATCTCATTAACAGCTGCAACATGAGGGGCATTGAGCATTTCCGCCCAGGCTTTGGCCTCACTGAAAATACTGGCCAGTTTCTTCTGTTCAACAAAGGGCATTAAAACACCCGGATTTTTCTTCTCAGGGGTCTGCAGTACTATTCCCGGCGGATAGTATATTAATCTGAATCGGTCAATCTGTCCGGTGCTGATTGCCATGTAATCATAAAAATACTCGTAAAATCCATCCAATTCATAGACATGGACAGCCTTTTTTTCTCTTTGTTTAAGCAGTTCTACCAGATCCATCTGGCCCTGGGCAGTAAATATCTTAAGAGCTTTCTCTTTATCAATTACCACTCTCTTGATGGGCAGGTCCTTTAAAACAATTTCGTGCATCCGTTCTTCAATTTTTTTGACCTCCCCAGGAGTTACTTCCTGGTTGTAAAATTCGAAAAACAAACCATTGGACATGGAATGTCTGACCACCGGTACCCTTTCCGGGAACAGTTCCCGGCAAGCTTTGATCAGCAGAAATACCGCAGTGCGGCGATATATTCTGGCTCCATTTTCAGAAGCCAGGTCGATCAGTTCGATTTCATCTCCTTCTTGCAGTACATAGTTTAAATCATGCATTGCATTCTGTACCAGAGCTGCAACCACAGGCAGATCACAATCACCCACCGAGTTGGTCAGTAATTCATTGATGGTAGTTCCCTGAGCAGCCTTATAATTGCCTTTGCCTTTTATTTCAACCGATAGCAACGGTTGGTTTTTATCTAATAAACTCATATTCATTCTCCTCATCCCTGTTGTTTTATTTATTATATCATTTAAGCATCATTATAGGCTTGTACCTATTCGTGCCAATAAGGCAAAAAGCTTTTGACAGCTGAATAAAAAAGGAGGCAATTTGCCTCCTTTTAAAGATCACTTCTATCTTTATGATTTTTCTATCGCAGCAAGGCTCCCAACTGGTTCTTTAATTTTTGCAGTATCTCCTCTACCGCTGCACTGACTTCGTTTTCAGTCAGTGTTTTACTGCCGGAACGGAACAAAAGCCGGAAAGCCATGCTTTTATAACCCTCAGGGACCGGATCTCCAGTATATACATCAAAAACATTTACTTCCTGCAGCAGGCCTGAACTGTCAGATTTGATGATGTTATCAACTTCCAGGAATGTAACCTCCTGGGGCAATACTACAGCAATATCTCTTTTTACACCGGGATATCTGGTAATTTCCCGGCGCATTTTAGTTGGCTGGCTTAGCTCCAATAAAGTCGCAACATCAAATTCAAAGGCAGTAACCCTGCCTTTTATATCGAAGTTCTCACATACCAGAGGATGAATTTCACCAATGATACCGATTTCCTTATTACCTGACCAAACTGCCGCTGTTCTTCCAGGATGGCAGGAAGGATGTTGGGCAGCTTTAAATGTGAACTCCCTGATCTCTAAAGTGTTTAATAAATCCTCTGTAAGTCCCTTAAGATAAAAGTAATCCATAGGAACTTTATTTTTTAGCCAGTTTTCTTCAAAATTGCCTGCAACCGCAGCACCTATTTTCAAAATTTCCTGAGGCAAAGGTTTTTTCTCCGGATGAAAAACTGACCCTATTTCAAAAAAAGCCAGAGTCTCATTCTTGCGCGCTAAATTATCGCTGATGGTTCTCATCATACCGGGCAGCAATGTGGTGCGCATCACCGACTGTTCTTCTGACAGAGGATTTGCAACTTTTATACAATTCCTTGCCTGATCTTCACTGCTTAAGCGCAGGAGGTCAAACAAAGCAGGATTAATAAAGCTATAATTGATCACTTCATTTAGAGATCTTGCTAAAATATCCTGGATACGAACACGGAATTGCTGCAAGGCATTTAATCCCCCGGGCTGAATCGCTCCTGATGGCAGGACAGCAGGGATCTTGTCATAACCGTATAAACGGGCTGCTTCTTCTATCAAATCAGCTTCAATGGTAATATCAGGCCTGTAAGTAGGAACCTGGACCAGCATACCCTCTTCTGTATCGGTAACGGTAAAACGCAGTTTATCCATAAAGGTTCTGATTTCCTCTGCACTGATGGAAGTCCCCAGCAGTTGGTTGACTTTTTCAGGTCTCAGCAGAATACTTAATGGTTCTACCAGTTGAGGATACTCATCACAGATTCCTTTCACCACTTCTCCGCCGGCCAGGTCGTGAATCAGCGAGGCAGCACGGTCAAGGGCATAGATCACTCCATTGGGATCAACACCTTTTTCAAAACGGCTGGAAGAGTCACTGCGCAGCCCAAGTTTTTTAGAGGTCTTGCGAATATTGGCAGCCAGGAAATTGGCTGACTCCAGGAGCACAACTTTTGTCTCCTCATTGATTTCCGTATTCTCACCCCCCATTACCCCTGCCAGAGCAATGGGGTTCTCCCCATTGGTAATAACCAGCATTTCTTCATCCAGTTCTCTTTCAATGCTGTCTAATGTGGTGAAGGGTTCTCCTCTGTGAGCCTTTCGCACTAATACTTTTTTAGAGCCGCCCAACAGATCATAATCAAAAGCATGTAAAGGCTGATTGGTCTCCAGCATTACATAATTAGTAACATCTACTACATTATTAATGGGACGGATTCCGGCTTTCATTAAAGCAGTCTGCATCCACTGGGGGGATTCTTTGATTTGAACATTTTTCACGATCCGGGCTGCATATCTTTTACATAAGTTTTGGTCAGCAATCTCCACTGATACATAATCTTCCACTGCTTCATCATTCTCCACAATAAAAGCAGGCGGCGTTTTTATCTCAGTACCTGCAAGGGCTGCAACTTCCCGGGCTAAATTGATCCAACCCATGCAATCAGCACGGTTAGGAGTCAAGTCCAGTTCCAATAGTTTATCATCATCTGCTGCTGTTACACCTTCAATGGCAATACCTGCCATGGTGAGTCTGTGAGCTAATTCTTCAGCAGTCCAGTCAAAATCTATATATTTTTTTAATTGATTGATCGATACTCCCATTTTATTTCCTCCT
>JAAZFJ010000209.1 GCA_012511795.1 Syntrophomonadaceae bacterium | reverse complement strand
TTCAGAGGCGCTCTGGATGTAAGAGCTTCTGATATCAATGATGCCATGATGATCGCAGCCGCCAGGGCAATAGCAGGATTGGTCTCCAGTGAGGAATTAGCTGCAGATTATGTGATCCCTTCTCCCTTTGATCCCAGGGTGGCAAAGGCAGTTGCAGAAGCAGTAGCAAAAGCCGCCAGAGAAACCGGCGTAGCAAGGATATGATCAAGTATTGATCATGAACCCCTGTATTAAAACACCTTTAAACTGGCTGCGGTTAACACCGCAGCCAGTTGGATCGTTCCAACCTTCCAACTTTCCAACTTTATATGCTCCTGGTCTCTTCTGTCATATATTAGTCAGACAATTTTGCTAAGGCTTATGGTTAAAACAAGCGCAGAGGGGTAAAGGCGTTTTTAAACACCAACCTTTCTCCCAGCTTAGCTTCTCTTTTGAAAGAACAATTCTTTTCATTCAACCAACTTAAGACCGGACTCCAGCGTTTTTAACCATAAGACTTAAACAGATTAATTAGGTCCATATCCCAGCGGACGCACATATTTTATGGCGCGCACTGCGCGCCGCTACAGTGTAATAGGAGCAATACACGCGCCGCTACAAACGGACATGTATTCTTTGTGGCGCGTACCCCTCCGGGACATACCCTATAGGGCACAGGCAGGCACAACACGCGCCGCTACAAATATACTGCTGTTTTTGTTCCCGAGTCAGTTTATAAATTCAGAGCTTTCTTTATGATCGCTCCTTTTAGCTGAGCCATACGGTTTGATTTTAAAATAGTCATATCCTCAAGTGAAACGGCAAATTTAGTCAATAATTCATACCCGTCATTAGTAACCAACACCGTGTCTGAATGCCGGAACCCACCGATCTCTTCTATATAAATTGCCGGTTCGATACTGATCACCATATTCGCCTTAAGGATTTCATCATTGCCTTCTGCGATCCACGGTTCTTCATGATTGCCCTGTCCAATACCGTGCCCGGTGCGGTGCAGCAGTCTGCTCTCATAACCGTTTTTGATCAGATAATTTTTAGCCTCACTGTCTATGTCAGAGCATTTCACTCCCGCTTTGACGATCGCCAGCGCCTTATTACGGGCATTCATCATGTGCCGGAAATGTTCCTGACGCTCCTGGTCCGGTCTGCCCATAAAAAAAGTCCTTTCACATTCTGCAGCATAGCCATTGATGCGGAAATAGCACATGGCAACATTGGGACCCTGGTTTACCTGGTCAGCCAAGTCCGGAATGCTGTGAGGCATAGAACTGGCCGGAGCAGGCCATACTGCAGTTAAAAGTTTGGTCAAAATCGGATCAAAATCTTTGCTTTTGATCTGCTCCTGCTGTACGGACTTGGAAAGAGTAAACATCTCCACTACACTGGCCCCTTTATAGGCGTTGTGAAAGATAGTCTCCATGGACCTGTCACAGATTCCGGCTGTCTTCTTTATCATCTGCAACTCATAGGGGCTTTTGATCTGCCTGAGATCACTGACCAGATCCGCCGGAATGATCTCTCCGGCAGATAACCTGGCAAGGATCCCTGCCTTGATATCATTTTCCACCCCTACCCGGTGATATCCTTTTACAGCCTCATTGACGATATCAAACCAGTTTTCCCCCTCCGGCGAGGGATACTCCCAGTAAGCTTTGATCTCACAATCGATGATTATTTTTCCCAGGTGCCTCTCTTCCAGCTTTGGCACGATGAGAACCGGTAATTTATCCGGTGCAATAATGATGAAAAAGGGCCTTTCTTCCGGTTGGTAAGTAACATTGGCCAGATACCAAATGTTATCTTCCAGGGTAACGATGTATGCATCAAGATTGTGCCTGATGATCTCCTGCTGCAGCTGTTTGATGCGCCGAATAAGTTCTTCTCTCATTAAATGATCCCCCCCTATATTTGATCCCACAAAGCTCATCTGAACAAAATGCGTCAGGTTTTTATTCACTGTTCTGCATTCTTCCGTTATTATCCTTTAATAGTTTTGCGTAAGGGGTAAAGAGTGAGGCGAGGCAAACCTTGGCTCCATGCGCTGTAGCTCAGTAGGGGAAGCTATCAGCTTCCCGCTTCTTTATGGTTGGTTGGAAAGTAGAAAAGGGTAAAAGAAATGAGGCGTGGCTAGAGCAGAATACAGGAGCTAAAAAGTTGACACTTCCCCCGTCAGACTGTCAATTTTCTGTCCTAATTTGTTTAAATATCCTAAGATATTCTGTGTTATAATGAATCATTAACATGAAATGGTAAAGGCGACAAACAGTATATGACCGGATCGATCACCATTGATGTTCTCGCAATTATCGCTCTTTGTTTTACGATATATCTGGCAAAGCGCAATATAGTTGTGAATCATTATAAAAATAGAATATACATATTATTATCAGTCATTACCATTGCTTTGCTTTTGCTGGAGATCGCCACGGTTTTGATGGCACAATCCAACAGCAGCGACCTTGTGATTCCTCACCGTATAATAAATATCCTAGGTTTTTCCTTAAGTCCTTTGTTTCCTTTCTTATTTTTGTTTTTTTACAATACCAGGGAAAAGGTAAAATATCGTCATAATTATTTAACGATCCCTCTTTATATAAACGCGCTGATCTGTATCCTAAGCTATCACACCGGCTGGGTGTTTTTCGTTGATGGACAAAACCAATACTATCGTGGAGACTTTTTTCTCTTGCCTACATTGGTGGGCTTGTTTTATTTTGTTTTGATCATAGCAGAAGCAAGGAATACTGCTGCCTGGAAAATGGAACAAAGAAAATACCTCATCCTGGCTCTGTTTATTCCGATTCTAGGGGTCTTACTGCAGATTTTATATAGCCATATACTTATCATCTGGGGCTGCGTCGCCATTTATCTGGTGCTTTTCTATATTCTCCTGCGGGAATTGCAGTATAAATATGATGTTCAGACCGGAATCCAGAACCGCACTGCTTTCCAGCATGAGATGGA
>JAAZFJ010000208.1 GCA_012511795.1 Syntrophomonadaceae bacterium | reverse complement strand
TTGAGGTTAGTGATAATTATTTTAATGGCCGTTCTTACATAAGCATGTTTTTGTTTACTGCCGGATTTTTAGCGCTACCTTTTTATCTCTTAATTTCTTTAGTAGTTTGGTTTAAGAAAAAGGATGAGCTCAGGACAATTGTTATCATTCTTTTGTCTACCGCTTTCCTCAATGCATTAGCTCATACCATGTTTAGTCAACTGGATAGATATTTCTTCTTTGGATATCCATTGATCTTGCTTGCTTTTACAATTGACATTTTTGGGTTGTTTCAGTACCTGAAAAATAAATTTGGATTACCTAACAGAAATCAATATTAAATTTATTGCTGGAAAAGAATATACTCAACCCGATCAGGCAAGTGATTTTCTCTTCCAAAATGTCCTGGCTTATCTATAAAAGTGTAAATTAGACAGTCTCTTTTTGTATTAATCCTTAATATAGTAGAATCTCCCAACAGGCAGCACCCGTTTTTGTCGAAAAACCGCTAAATTTAAGCCGATTATTCGAGTGGGTACTTGCCAGAAGAAATGAATATCGAAAGTAGAAATGAACGAAACAAAGATTAGAAGACGAATATTACTTTTATTAATAATAACAGGCTTGGTTGTCATTGCAGGGTATAATTTTCCGGGAAAAAATAAAGGGGATGACCCCAATATTCCTACGTCTACACCCACCTTACTTGAAACCAATAGCTTTACAGAAAATTCTGTTCAGATAAGTCGAATTGAAACATTTACACTTACCATGCCCCAGCTCGGAAACCGACAAAGGAACATACAAGTATATTTGCCGCCCAACTATGATTCAAGCAATTTGAGTTATCCGGTGCTTTACTTTTTTGATGGTGACTCCCTTTTTAATCCCCCTCCAGAAAGAGTGGGTGATTATCTTATTGATGAGACTTTAGATGATCTTTATGAAAAGAAATTAACAGAAGGCATAATAGTTGTTGGAATTGAGTATGATCCAGATTACCCATGGAGTGAATATATGCCCTGGATCAACCCCAATATGCGTGACTGGCTCAAGGCTAAAAATTCCGAATCCACTGAAGGGGGTGAGGGCGAAGCCTTTCTGAATTTTATTATTGACACTTTAAAAACTGAAGTTGATTCCCGCTATCGTACGTTTCCTGATGCAGCCAACACCATGATCGGTGGGCCTTGTAGAAATGGTTTGATCCCTCTATATGCCGGTATCTCGCGACCAGATGTGTTCTTGAAAGTCATGCTGTTGTCTCCGGCGGTCTGGTTGGCTGAAAGCGGTGGCCCATGGCTTTCAAATAACCAACTAATAGAATTTATAAAGAACAACAAAGTGCCTGCGAATTTGCGCGTATATATAGATATTGGCACAGAAGAATCGAGTGGTAATCAGCCAAGAGTATATGATCAGAACGGAAAACGTATCACTTATCCCCAGGCTTATGTTGAAGGGGCTGAACAAGTTTATTTGACCTTGTTGTCACGAGGAATTCCTGAAGAGAATATCCGCTTTGAAATCATTGAAGGAGCAGCGGGCACCAGGGATGAATGGGCAAAAAGATTTGATGAAGCAATACTCTGGTTGACAAATTAAGAAGCGTTCGCTAAAGATGTGAATAATCTAAGAAACAAATATTCTGAGAAGGCACTTTAAACCTTCACCCAATTATCGCCAGGGTTATAATAATGTTGAAAGATAAAAGGTGCTGAGGGTGACGTATGAATAATATCAAGAAAAACTCTTACGATAAGATCTTTCGTACTGTATTTACATGGCTGATAACATTGATATTATTTTTTGGTAATAACGCGCCAACCTTTGCCAACTCGGTTTCAGAGCCCAGGAGAGCGGATGAAAACAATCCTGGAGTTCAAGAATTTCCGTCAGAATTTTTTGAAGATTTTCCCACAACAGACCTTGAGAGCGATGCGGTATACGAAGACGCTTTAAGCTCTGCTGAAACTCTTATAGATAAAGAAAGGCTCAACTTTTTTTCTTTGGCAATGCCGCAGCT
>JAAZFJ010000207.1 GCA_012511795.1 Syntrophomonadaceae bacterium | reverse complement strand
GGTATCACATTAAATCCGATTGGATGCTGAAATACCTTTGGTTCTTTTTTGATTCCGTCATGGTATGCCTGAACGCTTTCTGTAAGCTCACCGATCCCTGCTGCGCCAGCACCGGAAACTGCCTGATAAGTGGAAACTACCACCCGTTTGATTCCGGCAGCTTTGTGGATGGGGTTGATGGCTACCACCATAATGATGGTAGAACAATTAGGATTGGCGATTATTCCCTGGTGCTTTTCTATATCTTCGGGATTGACTTCCGGCACTATCAGGGGAACATTGTTGTCCAGCCTGAAAGCATTACTGTTATCGATCACCAGGCATTTATTTTCAATAGCCATTGGGGCTAGCTGTTTGCTGATATTGGACTCAACTGCAAGCATAGCTATATCAGCTCTGGCAAAGATTTCCGGACTGGCTGCCTGAACTGTAAAATCATTTCCTTTATATTTAATTACATTACCTGCCTCTCGCGGGTCAGCAACTGCGATCAAATCTTTTAAGGGAAAATTTCTTTCTTCAAGGATCTTAAGCATTTCCTGCCCTACTGCACCTGTTGCTCCTACCAATGCGAGATTTACTTCATGAGCCACAATAAACCCTCCTATATAAAACATCTATGGTGTATTGTAGCAAACAATCTGCCGTTTCTCAAGAATTTAAGCGGGGCTGAGCAGAATCGGCTGAATCTGTTTTCCCCTCAGGGCCAAATATATAGTGTCAACGATCTGTTCCATGTCAAATAAGACCGAAGTGGCTTTTTCATGGGGATTATCCTGTCTGAAAGGGACAAAATATATATTTTTCATATTAAGCAGCAAGCCAATATTTTTTGCATTGATACTTAAGGCATCATTTGTAGAAATTCCTATTACTATGGGTTTTTGATTCCTTAATTGAGCTTTTATGGCCATTAATGCAGGAGTATCCGTAATTCCATTGGCCAATTTGGCAATGGTATTTCCGGTTGCGGGAATCACAGCAACAATATCCAGATAATTCACCGGTCCAATGGGTTCTGCTCCGGTGATGGTACTGATAATGGGTTCATCGGTGATGGCATGGATTTCCTTTTTTAAATCATCCACCATATAAAAACGGTTGTCTGTGTTCTCAACCGTATATGAAAAGATGGGAAAGATTTTAGCCCCTTCATCTTTCATACGTTTAATATGAGGAATGACATCGGCTATTGTGCAGTGTGAACCAGTAAGAACAACCCCTATTTTTATGCCTTTTAATCTGTTCATATAAAGTTTTTCACCTCCCGCACTTTCTATTTGATTCCGAAAAGCAGATTTTTGTCTAATTTCATCAACTCATCAATGATGAGCTTTGGTATCACTTCAGCCAGGATTTTTCCTGCTGATATGGGGGCAACTTTCCCGGGCAGACCTGGAGCTAAAATGGCTTTTATTCCATATTTGTTGGCCGCCTCAAAGTCTGTTCCTCCCGGTTGACTGGCCAGATCGATAATGATCAGTTCCGTATTGGCATGTTTTAAAACGTTTTTATCCAGGACCATGGCCGGTACAGTGTTAAAAACAAAGTCTACT
The DNA here is from genome assembly GCA_012511795.1 of Syntrophomonadaceae bacterium. Taxonomy (GTDB): domain Bacteria; phylum Bacillota; class Syntrophomonadia; order Syntrophomonadales; family Syntrophomonadaceae; genus UBA1368. Next base: position 479 of record JAAZFJ010000207.1, on the reverse strand, counting down.
TCATTTAACAAATTATCCAGGTCGTTATATTCAGCTTTTTCGCATCCCAATTCTACAGCCCTGGCTAACTGTCCCCTGTTCCTGGCAACCACTGTTACATTTGCACCCAGGGCTTTCAAGGTTCGAGCCAGAGTGATGGCCACACGGCCAAAACCGATGACGCAGGATTTACTGCCATGCAAAGTGATCCTGCTGTTTTCCATGGCAATTTGCACAGCGCCTTCCGCCGTAGGAATGGAATTGGGTATGGCGATTTCATCCAGTTCAACTGTTTCCAACAGGGTGAAATTATATTTTTGAGCCCAGTCCTTCAGGTACTGTCTTGCCGAACCGATCAACACCAGAGCATTAGAGGCCATTCCGGCAATTGCTTTTTCCGTCAAGACCAAATTTTCCTCTGAATATACTGCTCTTATTAATCCTTCAGGGTCGGTCCCCGGTAAAGGCAATACCACCACCTCTGCATCTTTACAGGCTTT
>JAAZFJ010000206.1 GCA_012511795.1 Syntrophomonadaceae bacterium | reverse complement strand
TTGAGTCAGCCGATGTGGCTCAGTGGCAGAGCAGCTGATTCGTAATCAGCAGGTCGCCGGTTCAAATCCGGCCATCGGCTCCAGAAGAAATTAGGCCCCTCCGAGGTTGGAGGGGCTTTGTGTGTGAGCACATACTTTTTTTATTGCAAACTATGACCAGGATTCAAGCGCATCCAGGTCTATGGAATATATTATTTCTCTGCCGTTTCTACTGACCGCAATAGGAAAACCTTTATTTAAAAGGCTATTAGTGATATTTTTTATAGAGTATCTGGTTAACTTAGATATGTTTATAATGTCCGATTCGTTAAAAGACTGCTCTGGTGAAAACAATTTAAACTGCACAAGTAAAAATGACACCTTGATTTCTTCGTCATTTAATTTATCACTGTTTGACAATATGTCGCCATAATAAGTTAATTTGTTAGAATATTCTGCGCAATTATTATATGCAGAGGACACAGCACCATAAACAAATTCAAGAAACAAGATAATAAAAGGAGTTAAATCCCCACAATTGTTTTTATCATTACAGATGTCAAAAGCGTCGTGATAATCTGATATCTTGTTTTTGATTGCATAAGACAAATAAGTGGCGGGGATTTTTCCTAATTGTTTCCTTAGCAAACTACTGCTGATAAAACGATTGATGCGCCCATTGCCGTCGTAAAAGGGATGGATATAGCCGATAAAATAATGAATTAAGGCGATTTTAATTAAGCCGGGTATTTTTTCATTATTCATAATTTTACCGAGGTTTTGAACTGCGTCAATAATCTCATTTTCAGGATATAAGCCTCTATGTTTTGTTTTTCCAGTTGCCGTTATAACATCGACGGGTTCCTTTCTGAAAAATTGTCCATCTGGTTGATCCTTTGAAGGTATCTCTGAGGCGACAATATCATTATAAAGATTCCTTAAGCCATGGCACGTGAAATAATCGTCGATGTCTAATTTGTCACTGATAAGCATTTGATACTTTCTTACCATTCCAATAAGACGCTTCTTTTTTTCTTCACCTTTTTTAGAGTTTATAATATCAGCAATTTCTTTCCGCGTGCTACAGACACCTTCAATGCTATTTGTTATCATGATTTCTTTTATAAGACATTCATCTAGCATAAACTCAATAGCTGCTTCAGGTAAATTGTGTTTTAGTTTTTGTAATTTAGTATTTAAATGGTAAATGTCTTGTATCAATTTTATAATCTCAAAATTTGGCACAACGAATGGGGCATTGCTATTAACGTTAATAGGGAGGGTAATTGTATCAAAGCTGTTTCGGCGTTGCGCCTTTTCGATGTCATACAGCTGCTTGTTTGTATATTTTATTTTATTTAATATTTTGTAATCCATAAAAACACCACACTTTTTTACTATCTAGTAATATATTATACCCAATAGTTTAAAAAAATACACTTTTTTAAACTATTTACTTGATTTATAACATAAAAATTTTACACTGGAAAATAGTTGCCAGCTAAAAATATGGCAGTTGAGCGTCTGACTAATTAAAATATTTAATTCAGTTTTCTAAGGTTTAACTCTGTTATATATAGGCATGGTAATTCGTAATCAGCAGGTCGCCGGTTCAAATCCGGCCATCGGCTTCAGAAACAAATCAGGTCCCTCAGCGGACGGAGGGGGGTTGTGTATTCTGGTAGAAAGTCAATTCTTATTCTTTGATACATTTTTGATACCTATTGTTTATAATCATATAGCTAATCACACCATGCGTTTCCAACTTTAAAGGATAAATCAGGCTGTTTAAAGAAATAATCAAGTTGATTATTTCTTTAAACTAGTGATTGCTGAAAGGAAATGACTTATGTTTGAACAGACGTTTAAGAATATCGACGATGTTTTACGTAAAGATGCAGGGTGCAGCAGTGAGCTTGATTACGTGGAGCAGACTTCATGGATCATCTTTTTAAAATACTTGGATGATTTGGAAAAAGACAAGCAGACAGCTGCTCAGCTTACAGGGAAAAAATATACTAACATTATTAGCCAGGAATACAGATGGGAAACCTGGGCGGTACCCAAAACCAAAGATGGTAAGATCGATCATCATAAGGCGTTAAGCGGTGATGATTTGAAGGACTTTGTGGACCTTAAGCTGTTTCCTTACCTGAGGCAATTTAAGGCTGCCTCAGAGAGGGCAGATACCATCGAGTATAAGATTGGTGAAATTTTTATTGAACTGAAAAATAAAATACAAAGCGGCTACAATTTGCGGGAAGTTCTGAACATGGTTGATGAGCTTCGTTTCCGGTCACATACTGAAAAACACGAGATGTCTCATCTTTATGAAACTAAAATTAAGAATATGGGCAATGCCGGCCGCAATGGAGGCGAGTATTATACTCCCCGGCCTTTGATCAGGACTATTGTCAAGGTGGTTGACCCCTCCATCGGTAAGACAGTTTATGATGGAGCTGTAGGATCAGCCGGCTTTTTAGTTGAAGCCTTCGAATACCTGAAAAACACCAACAAAAAGATGTCCACCAGAGACATGGAAGTTCTGCAGAAGCGTACTTTCTACGGCAAAGAAAAGAAATCACTGGCATATATCATTGGTACTATGAACATGATCCTGCATGGCATTGAAGCACCAAATATAATTCGCACCAACACCCTGGCAGAGAATCTGGAAGATATCCAGGAAAAGGACCGCTATGATATCATCCTGGCTAATCCACCCTTTGGGGGCAAAGAAAGAGCAGAAGTACAGCAGAACTTTCCCATAAAGACAAGTGAAACTGCTTTTCTATTCCTGCAGCATTTTATCAAGATGCTGAGAGCAGGTGGGAGAGCCGGTGTAATTATTAAAAACACGTTTCTTTCAAATACAGACAATGCTTCCATCAGCCTGCGCAAAATGCTGCTGGAAAGCTGTAATCTGCACGCCGTTCTGGATTTACCCGGAGGTACATTCACCGGAGCCGGAGTGAAAACGGTGGTATTGTTTTTTGATAAAGGTGCTCCTACCCGTAAAGTATGGTTTTATCAGCTAAACCTGAACAGGAATCTGGGCAAAACCAATCCGTTGACTGAAGAAGATCTAGCTGAGTTTGTGGAATTACAGAAGACCAAAGCCGACTCAGAAAATTCATGGTCGGTAGCTGTAAAGAGTCTTGATACTGCCACCTATGATCTTTCGGTGAAAAATCCCAATAAAAAAGATGAAGTAGTACTGCGCGACCCCCTTGAGATTATGGCAGAAATGAAAGCATTGGATGAGCAGAGTGCTGAGATACTTGATACGATCAGGGGGCTACTATGAAAAAGGGTTGGGAAGAGAAAAAGATCAGTGAAGTATTCAGCACTAAACCACCTAAAAAGGAAGCAAGAGAACGATTAAAAGAGGATGATTTAGTTTCCTTTGTGCCCATGGAAGACCTAGGCGTGTTAACTAAGCATTTTATTAGCCCTAAGGTAAGAACAATAAAAGAAGTATCTGGCAGTTATACATATTTTGCTGAAAACGATGTTCTTCTTGCGAAAATTACCCCTTGTTTTGAGAATGGGAAGATCGGGATTGCACGCAATTTGACAAATGGAATCGGTTTTGGGTCAAGTGAATATTTTGTTTTCCGTTCAACAGAAGCAATTATACCGGATTACTTATATTATTTTTTATCGCGCGAGCAATTCAGAAAAAATGGCGCAAAGCTCATGACAGGAGCAGTTGGACACAAAAGAGTTGCGAGAAATTTTGTTGAAAACTCAAAAATACCTTACCCGATAGACCTTTCTGAGCAGATGCGCATCGTCACTATTTTAGATGAATCTTTTGCCGCTATTGACAAAGCAAAAGAAAATGCTCAAAAGAATCTGAATAATGCCCGCGAGCTTTTTGATTCTTATTTGCAGAGCGTTTTTGACAATGCATATGATAAGTGGGAAGAGTATAAAATGGGGGAGATTTATGATGTACGAGATGGAACACATGATTCTCCCAAATACCATAAAGAAGGATATGCATTAATTACTTCCAAGAACCTTAAAGACGAGAGCTTGGATTATTCTGAAATCAACTATATATCTGAACAAGATTACAACAAAATAAATGAAAGAAGTAAGGTTGATATAGGAGATATCCTTTATGCAATGATTGGAACAATTGGTAAACCAGTTGTTATTGAAAAAGAACCTGATTTTGCTATTAAAAATGTTGCATTGTTTAAAGTTCCAAGTGAGCAAAACAGTTATTTTTTGAAATATTATTTGAATTCACAAAATGTAATCAATAGAATGAAAAATGATGCAAAAGGAACAACCCAAAAATTCATTGGATTAGGATATCTGAGAAGCTTTCCAATATTCGTTCCTACTCGAAACGAGCAAGATAACATTGTGAAAAAACTAGATGCCCTTTCAGCCGAGACTAAAAAGCTGGAAGCAATCTATGAACAAAAGTTAGCTGACCTGGAGGAACTGAAACAATCCATCCTGGAAAAAGCCTTTAAGGGAGAACTTTAGCGGAGGGGAGAATTATGAACGAAGCTGAAACCAGAGCGGAACTTATCGATCCCCAACTAAAAGCCAGCGGCTGGGGAGATGTACCTGGCTCTAAAGTCATGCGCGAATTTCATATTACCGCCGGTAAGATCCAGACCGGAGGGACCCGGGGCAAGCCTCTGGTTGCTGACTATATACTTGCCTATCATGGACGTAAGCTAGCTGTTATTGAGGCAAAGAGTGATGAACTTCCAGTGGGGGAAGGAGTAGCTCAGGCTAAAAACTATGCACAAAAGCTGGAGCTTGATTATACATATGCCTGCAACGGCAAGGAAATCTATCAAATTAATATGAAGACTGGTGCGGAAGGTTTAATAGATAAGTTTCCTTCTCCGGATGAACTGTGGCAGCAAATATTTTCCGAAAAGAATCAGTGGCGGGACAAGTTTAACAGCATCCCTTTCGAAGAAATGGGCGGTACTAAAACGACCCGCTATTATCAGGAGATAGCTATAAATAATGTTTTATCAGCCATAGCTGAGGAAAAGCAGCGCATATTACTGACCCTGGCTACCGGGACAGGCAAGACCTTTATTGCCTTTCAAATAGCCTGGAAGCTATTTCAAACCCGTTGGAATCTGAAAAGGGATGGTTCACGCCGGCCGCGCATCCTGTTCCTGGCAGATAGAAATATCCTGGCTAATCAGGCCTTCAATGATTTTTCACTTTTTCCCGAGGATGCACTGGCAAGGATCCGGCCTAATGAGATCAGAAGGCACGGAAGAGTTCCGACTAACGGCAGCATTTTTTTCACCATATTCCAGACCTTTATGAGCGGCACTGATAAGGATGGAAATCCAGCTCCCTATTTTGGCGAATATCCCCCTGATTACTTTGACTTTATAATCATCGACGAATGTCATCGCGGCGGGGCAAATGACGAGAGTAACTGGCGGGGGATCATGGAATATTTTTCTCCTGCCGTCCAGCTTGGCTTAACTGCTACCCCGAAACGAAAGCAGAATATTGATACTTATAAATATTTTGGCGATCCGGTCTATATCTATTCGCTGAAAGAAGGGATTAATGATGGATTCCTGACTCCCTTTAAGGTAAAACGCATTCAAACTACATTGGATGAATATATTTACACACCTGATGATAAAGTTATTGAGGGAGAAGTCGAAGAAGGAAAAATATATCAGGAAGAAGATTTTAACCGGATTATTGAAATAAAAGAGCGGGAAGCCAAAAGGGTGAAAATCATGATGGATGAAATAAACCAGAGTGAAAAAACCATTGTCTTTTGTGCAACGCAGGTCCATGCTCTGGCGGTAAGGGATCTGATCAATCAGAATAAAAAGAGTGCAGATCCTAATTACTGTGTGCGGGTGACAGCCAATGATGGCGCACTGGGGGATTTATATTTGAGGCAGTTCCGCGACAATGAAAGGACAATTCCTACAATACTTACAACGTCACAGAAATTATCTACCGGGGTGGATGCCCGTAATATCCGTAATATAGTCTTGATGAGGCCGATTAGGCAATTAATTGAGTTCAAGCAGATAATAGGCCGCGGAACGCGCTTGTTCGACGGCAAAGACTTTTTTACTATCTATGATTTTGTTAATGCCTATCATCATTTTGCCGATCCGGAATGGGATGGGGAGCCTATCCCTCCTGAAATATGTGCTAAATGTAATCAGGATCCCTGTGTGTGCACAAAGCCAACACCGCCGCCTTGCCCGGTCTGTGGCCAAAGACCCTGCCAATGTGAGAAGAATCCTCCAGAGCTTTGCTCGGAATGCGGAAAATCACCTTGCGTATGCCGCCCTAAAAAATTAAAGATCAAGCTGGCTGACGGAAAAGAAAGAAAGATACAGCATATGATTTCTACCTCCTTCTCGAGTGCTGATGGAAAACCCGTCTCGGCAGAAGAGTTTTTACAGAATCTTTTTGGCACCTTGCCGCATTTCTTCAGCAGTGAGGCTGAACTGCGTGGTATCTGGTCAAAACCTTCTACTCGTAAGGTATTGCTTGAAAAACTTGATAATGCAGGTTATGGAAAAGAAGAGCTTACAACATTGCAGAGCATAATTGATGCTGAAAAAAGCGATCTCTTTGATGTCCTGGAATATATCGCTTTTGCCATAGAACCTGTGACCAGAGAACACCGTGTTACCGAGGCATCTGGCAGTATATATTATGGACTTGACGATAAACAGCGTGAGTTTGTTGAATTTGTGCTGGCCAAATATATTGAAACCGGTGTGGAAGAGTTAGACCAGGAAAAGCTGCCAAGTCTGCTGGAACTGAAATATTCTTCATTGGCTGATGCCTTAGATGAACTTGGTGATGTGAACGCTATTCAGAATACCTTTATTGACTTTCAAAAGCATTTATATGTTGAACAGGTTCAATATTATTAGAAAAGAAAGCAATAACTATTTTGTGAGGCAAGCCGAATTAAGTACATAGACCCTATTTGGTAAATTTATATGAAATATATTAATTTTATCGAAAAGGCGGTATTTTATTTTCAAAATAGGCTAAAAATGAAAATATAAATTTAAAAAACCATCTTTATATTTTTTTGTGCAAATAAGAAAGACCAACTATAAGAAGTCAAGTATTAAATAAAGAAAAAACAAAATAATTCCGAGATGCTAAGAGCAAAAAAAGGAGGCATGACGAATGACCGCATCATAAATGCGGTGAGTGACAGTGTACAAGTGGGGTTTTTAAGCTTGAGGGAGCCTCACTTCATATGGTTTGCCAGCTTTGAGAACAGCATAAATTATGTAGCATAACTTACGGGAGACAGCACCTAAACAGGTCTTGTGATGCTTGCCCTCAGCTCTTTTCTTGAGGTAGAAGGCGTTTAGAACCGGATCGTGAATACTGGCAACCAGGGCAGCCTGATAAATAGCCCGGCGCAAATACGGGGAGCCGCGTTTGGACATAACATTGTGGGTACTCTCGAACTGACCGGACTTGGAAACCGAAGCGTCAATACCGGCATAGGCTACCAGTTTGGCCGGGGAGTCAAAACGATTAATGTCGCCGATTTCACTTAAAATGATGGCCCCGGTTGTAGGTCCGATACCTGGAATTGTAGTTATTGGGGAATCCATTTCATCCAGTAAAAGTTTAATTTCTGCCTCGGTATCCTTAACCTGTTGTTCGATGAACTGCATTTGCTGAACCAACTGTCGTAATTGGAAAGTGAAAGCCTCCAGGGAGAAGGTTACCCCAAAAGAATTGGCAGCCAGAACAGATAATTCGTGGGCTTTAGCAGCAGGAATCCTGTTTCGGCTGGTATGGGCCAAAACCTCAGCCAGCTTATCCACCGAAAGTCGCTCTAATTCAGCAGGAGTAGTATAGTTCAGCAGAATCTGCTTGGAGGTGGAGCCAAATACGTCAGAGAAAACATTTTCATATTCGGGAAATACCTGATCCAGAACACAGATAACTTTTCGTTTCAGATCCGAGATCGAATCCACCAGATAGGTTCTAAATCTGGTTAATGTACGCAGGGAAAAAAGAGTCTCATCGGCAAGGGAACTCTCCACAAAGGAACCATAGCGAATCAAGTCGGCAATAAGGGCGGAGTCAATAGTATCAGTTTTGCGCTTGCGGATTTCAACCCCTTTGCGCCAGCCATCGGTCTGAATAGGGTTTATCACATGGATCACAAAACCCTTCTCATGGAGAAATGAATACAGGGCCAACCAGTAATGGCCGGTAGATTCCAAGCCGATGCAAACATTCGAAGGATCTGTACTATGAAAGCTCAGTTGCTCTAACAGTTTTTCGCCGCCAGCGGTTGTGTTGGGAAATGAAAATCCTTTAAACAACAACTTGCCGGCAGCATCCATGAGAGACGCATTATGATTGTTTTTTCCAATGTCTATACCCAAATATACCAAGAGAATACCCCCCAACTGAAATGTCTGTCGGATAATCCTCTTGTCTGGTAAGCGTCACTACCTTGTGAGATATACGGAGAATTGCTTAAGCAATCAACATCCAACTCATTCGCAAACTGCTTACCAGAAAGAGGGGCCAGTCTTTCTCACGGATACTATGAAACAAGGAGTGATCGGCCAACCTCAATCCGATAAAGTAATTATCCTGGTCTAAAGGATAACTGTAAAGGGGTTATTAAGGTTTATAGGTATCCTTAAAAACCTAAATATAATATACAAGGAGTAATTTAATGAGATCCGGTACATATGTTCGCCAAATAGAAGGATATAGAGCATTTATTCCAAATAACTTGCCGCCTGATCCTTTCATAATTGACTGGGAAATGCAAGAACTATTATCGAATGCAGATCGGGCATTGGGTAGACTAGATGGAATTACTGAGATTTTACCAAATCCTGATTTATTTGTGACAATGTACATAAAGCAGGAAGCTGTATTATCCAGTCAAATTGAAGGCACACAAGCATCACTGGTTGAAGTTCTTGAATATGAAAGTAAAAGTCAGAAAGGAGCACTTAAAGATATTTCTGATGTATTAAATTATATTGATGCAATCCATTACGGTCTGAAAAGGCTAGAAGAATTGCCGTTGTCATTAAGGTTAATTAAAGAAATACATTTTAGATTATTGGACAAAACCCGCGGCTATGATAAGATTCCGGGGGAATTTAGAACCAGCCAAAATTGGATCGGAGCGCCTGGCTGTTTGCTTAAGGATGCTTCATTTGTACCACCGCCAGTAAACGAAATGAATAGATCTATGGGCGAATTGGAGTTGTTTTTACATAATGATCAAATTAAAATGCCGTTCTTAATTAGAGTAGGACTGGCTCATGCTCAATTCGAAACAATACATCCATTTCTTGACGGTAATGGCCGTATGGGCAGGCTTATATAACCGTAAATAATATTAAAGATAGTTTTAATATAACTTATTCAACAGCTAATCGGTTAGCAAACTCATTCCATGAGGCGGGGATTTTAGAAAATATTAGCGGTACGTCAAGAAACAGAATTTACGGATATACGGATTATCTAAGCCTATTTAAAGAAATATAGGTAGAATTTCTTTGACACAATTTTGACACATTTCTGCAGAAAAAAATGTTTCATAGCTTATCGACGATTTTTTATTAAATGTTTGAGGTGTTGATTTTTGGGGATTTTAAAAGCCTGTAACCCCCTCATTACGGGCCCCAAATATCTCCTGGACTCATTCGTAATCAGCAGGTCGCCGGTTCAAATCCGGCCATTTGCTCAATAAGATATTAAGCCCCTCCGAGGATGGAGGGGCTTTGTGTTAACAAGTTTGCTTTTTAGGTATAAATATGTATTAAAATAAATAAATTACGTCTACCTATTAAATGCTGTAGCAGCTTTCCAGCAAGCTTGTAACCACTCTCATTCTTCCGTTCTAAAAAGTCCTTATGAAATCCTTTTTTTGTGAATCGAAAGATACGGAAGGATTATAAAAGAATTAGTGGAAATATGTAAGTATAAAGGGGTTTTTGGACTTACTAAAGAATGGTTAATAAAAGCAGTTTAAGTATTATAGAAGGGCTTTAAACCGCTTAATAAATCAAACTATATGTACCATATCTATAAGTACGAAAGATAATAACAAAAACAGCCTTATTGAAGCATTCAACGGAGGCAATCATGACCGTAAAACCAGAAAAAAATATCGATGCCTCAAAAGAAGCAACGATAAATGAACCAACAGAATATTATTGCCTGATGTTGGGGTCAAGTTACTGCAAAAAGGAATGCCCTAACAGGTGTTATGATCAGTTTCAGAAACTGATCGATAAACTATTTCCAAAAATGGATCAGGCTGAAACTGACTAGAACAAAGGCCAGCCAGATTTCAGCCGCAGGTTACCTTTCATAAGGCGTGATCAGCCATTTCATGCAGTTATCTTTCTGATTGCCAAAGACGTCGTAGCCCTTCTCGATATCATTTAATGGTGCACGGTGGGTCAGCAGGAATCGGGAATCGATTTTTCCTGCCATGATCATCTTCATCATTTTCCGGATTCCCGCACCGTTTTGAATGCCGGCCTTGATGGTAAGGTTTCTGAATACGATACTAGGCATATTGACTTCAAAGGGTGCGGCAGGGACAGCAACAGTTGATATGATCCCATTCATCTTAGCCGCCCTGACGGCCAGGTCGAAAGTAGCTTTGATCCCGGCAGTTTCTATCACCAGGTCCACACCTGCACCGCCGGTTGCTTCCATTAATTTCTTTACTGCTTTATCCTGAGCAGGGTTGATGACAACATCCGCATTTCCCGCATTTTTGGCAATGTCCAGCCGGTATTGGAGAGTATCCACAGCGATGACCTGCCGGGCGTTGAATGCCTTTTTGGCCAGCAAGCACGCGCATTGTCCCACAGGCCCGACACCAATGACCGCAACGGAGCCTCCTTCGGTAAAACCGGCATTGGTGATGCCGAACCAACCGGTGGCCAGCATATCAGGCAGCATGATCACATCTTCTTCTGTCAGTCCTTCAGGGATAGGAAACATGGTTTGTTCTGCCCGGGGGATCCTAATATATTCGGCGTGGCATCCTTCCATATTGATGTTGCCAAAAATCCCTCCATCCCGGCAAAGAATAAACCGGCCTGACCTGCACATATCGCACTGACCGCAAAAGGTCCCCGGGAGCACCATGCACCGGTCACCGGCCTTGAGATTTTTGACCCCAGAGCCGGTTTCTACGACTTCTGCGCAGAACTCATGCCCCTGGATCCGGGGGTAGACAGCGTCGGCAATTTCCCCTCTGACCTGGTGGATATCACTGGTACAGATGGCAGCCAGGGTCACTTTGGCGATCACATCCGTGGGTTTTAAAATGACCGGGACGGAAACATCAGTAAGCCCGTATTTTCCCGGTCCATCGTAGACCAATGCTTTCATTGTCTCTTCCATATCAGATTCGCTCCTCTCTCTGATGATCTCATGCATCATTGTATGTGGCTGAGCATCAGGACATGAATTGAAATACTCTTCATCTTGAACTGTGGAACATACAGAAATATCATATTGGATCAGAGCCGAGTAGAGTTTGCAGGACTTTTAGAGTGTAGTAAAAAGATGAATGTTAAAATGATCGAGTGATATTGCCCTTCACTGATTTTAATTCATGAGAACTGTATGATTTGACATTGAATTAATTCTAACCATTTCATAGCAATGTGTAAATATAAGCTTTTAACGAAAGAAGGGCGAGCGTTTGTAAAGATATCTGCAGCAGATGCTTGTGCAATCTGAATTAACAAACACTGAAGCAATAGAATTATTAAAAGCAGGGGAATACGGGGTTTTATCTAGCGTAAGTGAAAATGGTTATGCCTATGGGGTGCCGCTGAATTATGTTTACTTCGACAATTCGATATATTTTCATTGTGCTGCAGAAGGACGCAAATTAGATGATATAAAAAAGAATGACAAAGTCAGAACTCCTCCTACCTCACATCTTTCTATGCAACCGGGGGGGATATGGTGAAGCACAGCCAGGTAGCCAGGATGTCACTGGCCTATATGCTCATTTCACTCCTGGGCTTTTTAGCCAGTATCCCTTACTGGAAGTTCATTGGTCTGATTGGTTAGATTGGTTAAAAATTAAGAAGTAACATAAACACATTACTATATATCTTTATGGTCCTTTACTTTTTTAAAAGCGGCTAAACGAGCTTGTGTCTTATTTGAGGCCGTATTTAATGTAGCACCAGTCTTTTTATAATCATAGGGCAGTTTTATTTTATTAATAGCAGAACTGATGTGATTTAAACTAGGGAAAGGCCTTTTAGGCATAATAGCAGCCTTCTTTCAATAATAAGAGTAAAGCCCCTCTTAGCGGAGGGGCTTAGTGCATTTCATTCAATTTTACATGGGCGGTTCCGGCTGGGGATCCAGCTTATCACCCTGGTAATGTATGATGATCTGGCTGTTTTCCGGGATCCATTTCACTTCGCAGCCCAGGTTTTCAGCGATGAAGCGCAGCGGCATCATGGTCCGGCCGTTGATGATCAAAGGCATGACTGAAGAATTGTCAGGATCGATGGGGACGCTCCTGCCATTAATCTCTGCCTTGTTTTTGCCGATCCACAGTTCGATAATGGTGGAACTCTGGTTGATAATAACTTTCTTTTCCGCATCGATCCACTGGATATCAGCTCCGATGGGCTCAGTAATAAAGCGGATGGGGAGCAGAGTACGGTTTTCCTTGATGACCGGGCTTACATCCATTGCTGATGCACTGCCATTGATATTATAGGAAGCTTTGCCGATGAAGAAATCCAGATCCACCTGTCCGTTTACACCAGGGCTGCCGCCTGGGGTTCCGCCGGGACTGCCGCCGGAGCTGGCTGCAATGTTAAACACTACAGTATTGGATGGATCAGAATTTAAAAAGAGTTTATATGCCCTTACCCGGTAGGTACACAATGCGCAGCCAGGTTCCAGTGATATCTTTTCAGTGACACTGTTTTTATCAACACCCACGGTAGAGCTCATTTCCCAATCACCGGAGCAGGACTTCCGCTCGATGATGTATCCGTCGATATCAGAATTGCTGGGCTGCCAGGTGAGTTTCACCGATTTTGGGTCGTTGCTGACAGCTGCAGCTGCTAAACCGGATGGAGCGTCAGGGATCAGTCTGTCAAAGTCGATATCCGGCACCACTGCAAATTTAAACAGTGTGCCCGATGCTTCATTGGAATAACCGGAGTCGAAGTTTCCGGTAGCTTTGACCCGGTAATAATAGGTAGTGCCAATGGCGGCGCTGGTATCGGAATATTTGGTGGTGTTGGCTCCCACAGATGCAATTTGGGCGTAACTGCCGCCGGCGGTTTTCCGCTCGATCACATAACCGTTTTCATTGCTGGCGTTGTCTTTCCAGTACAGATCCAGCCGGCTGGAAAGGTAAGGAGTTACGGTCAGCCCGGTAGGAGCAGCAGGGAAAACTTTCAGGAGCGGTAAGTTGGGATTGATAATGATACCCGGTTTTAATATGCCTCCCGACCCGGTGATGCTGAACCCCGAGTCGCTGGTGTCATTGGCATAGGCCCAGGCATCGGTCTCATTGTCATAGTATAGCCAGCGGGCTTCGATGACCACATTGGAACCGGCCTTGTTGGGAACGGTCCATTCATAACTTCCGTTATTGGGCAGTTCTTCCTCGATTTTGTACAAAGTGTTGGA
>JAAZFJ010000205.1 GCA_012511795.1 Syntrophomonadaceae bacterium | reverse complement strand
TCTTCAAATGTTATAAGTCTTTTATTCTATTGCGAAATTTCTCCAACGGCGGCATTACCACTACATGACCATCGGTTACCACTGTTCCATGCTGATTGGTAAAGGTGAGTTTTAAAGTTACCAGATTTTTGGCCTCATCTTTGGCGATTATTTCGCCGCGGGCTGTTATCGTGTCCCCGATCATAACCGGAGCCAGGTAACGTGAACTGCTTTCAACTGCAATGGTTCCCAGGCCCGGCAATTTTAGGCCAAGGACTGGAGCAATCAAACAGGCAGCAATAGGTCCATGGGCAATTCTGGTTTTAAAGGGGGTTATTTTTGCGTATTCTTCGTTTACATGCATAGGATTAAAATCACCAGTGATCCCGGCAAACAGGTAGACATCAGTTTCACTTATCGTCTTGGAGAAACTGGCAGAATCACCAATTTGAATTTCGCTGATGGTTTTGCCTAATTCCAATGTTTTCCCACCTTTCTTTACATAACTACAGCCTTGAAAATCACTTTATCCCCCCCTCCTGAGCTTTTCTAATTTATATAAAGCAAGCATTATGCCAAGGGGGAGAAAGGCCAGTAATTAGGGATCTTATAGATTTGGGCTGCAGAATAATTCCGGTAATTCAGACAAGAAAGTCATGAAAAAAGCGGGTTTGGCAGGTGGCAAAGGAATAACTCGCAGTCAGGAATGACATTCTTGCCAGGGAACTGTCACAAATGACAAAGACTTATAAGATAATAAAAGTTATTACCTGAGTTCTATAGAAAAACTCCCTGAATCAGGGAGTTTAAAGGATGATATGGGAATGTATTATAATAAATTATTGTTGCTGCCAGTCTAAATCTTTCTCCAGCATTATGAGTACGGTCCACAGAGTTCCGCCAAAACCTGAAGCTAACCCGTGTTTAACTTCTTTCTTTATCTGATGGGGACCGGCGTCCCCTCTGATTTGAAGGGCTGCTTCAGCCGGTCTGGCCATAGCCGTAGCCCCAATCGGATTAGCGGATGTTACCCCGCCGGAGGGGTTGACCGGCAGTTTCCCATCTATGTTCAGCTCTCCGTTCTCGATCATTCTCAGGTGTTCATCACCTTCCAGCAGCAAAAACTCCCGCAGCCATTCGACTCCCCACCAGGAAGAGGGGTCATACATTTCAAAAACATCAAAGTATTCCACCGGGTCAGTTATGCCGTTACGCTCAAACAGTATTCTGGCAGCACGCCGGTGGCTGGTTTCCGGCCGCTCCCAGGCAAAGTTGTTGGAAACCGTTTCTTCCTTGTGCACGGCAATATGGTCTCTGATCCAGACCGGATGCGGGCTTAGGGCTTTTGCTTTTTCCTCACAGGCAAATATCAAGACACAGGCACCGTCACTTTGGGAACACATATGAATCAAGCGCAGTTCTCCCACCAGGGGAGGGGAAGTTTCCATCAGATGTTCCAATTGGTCGTATTCCAAGCCGAACCTTCGGTGGGCCCTGGGGTTTAAGGTGGCATTTTTATCCATCATAATTCGGTGCATCATAGCTGCCCTTCTGGAGCGCTCTTCACCAAATTCTGCAATGATATTGTTAGCCGGGGCACTTAATAGGGCACCAGTCTGGAAATAGCGCATCCATAACGGGTCTGCCATATTAGTAATGCCCGCCGTAGTGCTGCCGGCTTCCTGCAGTTTTTCAAAACCTATTGCCATAACTACATCATACATGCCGGATGCTACCAGATTATCAGCGGCACATACAATAGTAGCACCGGTAGTCCCCCCGGTGGTAATTCTGAACTCTGGTTTGCCGAAAGCGCCAGTTCCCAGTACATGCCACATATCAGGCTGGTGTACACATTCAAATAATTCCATATTTCCGTGTACTATGCAGTCTATATCATCCATGGTCAGGTTGGCATCTGCAAGAGCAGCCCGGACTGCTTCATTTATCATTTCCGGTTGATTCTGATACTCCTTATGACTGGAGTATTCAGTCTGGCCTATGCCAACAATAGCCACATTTCTATTTTTTTTATGCATATAAAAACCTCCTAAGCTGTTCAATATAAGCGTTTGAGCGGGTGCATATAAGATATTCATAATATTAAATTTTGTTAAACTATCTTTATTGACCGGGTATCACCTTTGGTGTAACCGCATTTAAAGCGTCCCTGTTTGATCTTACTCAAGATAGAGTCTTTATCTCGTTTCCCATCTACCTCGATCCAGGCTCTGCCACAGGCCAGGCTGTTATGGGAATCATCAGTGGCTACCTTGGGATAGGGAATCAAATCACTGTTAAACTCAGGGGTAGAAAATCCCATATGGGTGATTTCTACAGCATCTACAGGGTATTTTTGTAAGACATCGTCAATACATTGCAGAACTTCTTTAATCGATAATCCGTAGTCAGCCGGATGATTAAAAATGTATAGCTCTTCCTTATCTCCTGAGATCTGGCTTACATGTACATATCCCCAGCGGGTACAGACTGTAAGCTCTATCCCGTCAAATACCAGCAGGTTGGTTTTTACTGCTGCAATTAACTTGTGGTAGTTTGGTTTAAGAAGATGATCATGATCCGTAAAAGCAATGAAGTCAAAACCCAGCCCGGCATATCTGTCAGCCGCTTCCTGGGGAGTAAGCTTCCCATCTGATGCTGTAGTATGAATATGAAGCTGGCCTTTCAAGTTGAATACCTCCTTAAACCCAAGGGTGTTATAACCGCAATGTGCCCCTGAACTAAATCAAGCCTAGTTTGCGGGCTTCAAAGCGCAACTCATCGCGAAAGTCGGGATGGGCTACCTCAATCAGGTTCAGTGCTCTTTGACGGGCACTCAATCCTCTGATCAAAGCAATGCCATACTCGGTCACAACGTAGTGAGTCTCCGTTCTGGGGCAGGTAATATGTGAACCGGGTGCCAGCTGCGGAGTAATTCTGCTGACCGTTTCTTTTTTGGCAGTTGAGTATAAAGTGATAAAAGATTTGCCGCCCTTGGAACGGTATGCTCCCTGGACAAAATCCAGCTGTCCTCCCACATTGGACCATTGCACCGGACCGAATGATTCGGAACATACCTGTCCGGTAAGGTCAACACTGAGGGCAGCATTGACTGCAATAACATTGTCGTTCTGGGAAATGATATAAGGATCGTTTACTTCATTGACGGGGAGCATCACCAGACCGGGATTATCATCCATCCATCCATACATTTCCTTGGAACCGACCGCGAAGGTAGCCACAGAAACATCGCAGCGGTAATTCTTTCTTCGGTTGGTAATGTTGCCTTTTTTTGTTAACTGATAGATGGAATCCGTTAACATTTCCGTGTGTACACCCAGGTCGTTTTTATCTTCCAGGTAAAGTGCTACAGCATTTGGAACTGCGCCTATGCCGATCTGGATACAGGCACCATCCGGTGTCTGGTCAGCAATCAATTTGCCGATGGCTTTGTCTTTATCACTCAATGGAATATCCGGCATGGCGGGGAGAGGAACATCATTTTCTACCAGTGCATCGATTTCGGAAATATGCAGCCAGCATTTGCCATGGGTGCGGGGCATATATTTGTTTACTTCTACGATGAGGCTTTTGCAGCTTTTCGCTGCCGCATAAGTATAGTCCACTGAGCAGCCCATACTGAAATATCCGTGCTTATCCATGGGGGATACTACACAGGCAGCAGTATCGTAGAAACGCTTGGGGACTTCTCTTGGCGCATCGGTAAACTTTACCGGGCTGTAGGTGAAAATGCCTTTATGCACACCAGCTCTCATTTGCCCGCCGATAAAACCGGTATCCACCAGTATATGATCATTGTCTTCCAGCTTCCATATAGCTGACGGATAAAAATCCAAGGTAGAGAAGAAGCCGACGCCAGTTAGTTCATCCTTTCTGGCTGCCATAGCATCGAAAATTTTACGGGGATGACTTGCTGCCAGAGGAGCCACCAGGCTTCCCCCGTTGTTGGTTATCAATTTTACAGCTTCTTCAGCACTGCATTTTTTTCGCTCATACATTTCCTTATAGTTCATTATGATTCCCCCTTCTTAAAGATAAGCCGTTGTTAATGGTTGAGAATGATCCCCGCTGCCAGTATCTTTAAAAGCGGTGCCGTTCCTTCCACCTGTGGTCCCAGGATCACATCACCCCACAGGCGGGCAATTTTATAATCCCGCATGACCCCATAAGATCCATGAACCCCCATGGCGATCCGGGCAATATCGATGGCAGTTTCCGCAACATACACTTTTGTCAGGGCTGCTTCCTTGACCAGCTGCATGGGGTCTTTATAATGATCGGCGGCAAAGCCCAGATGATAAGCGTACCATTTTGCTGCATCATATTTCATGGCTATATCGGCAAGGGCTGTTTGTATATGCTGAAATTTGGCTGCGATCGCTTCTCCCCGGTGGGTTTTGGAACGGGCATAACTTAGAGCTTCCTCCCAGGCTGCCAGACAACTGCCCAGGAACAAACCGGTCAGACCAATTTTGCCGTAAACCATGGCGATCTTAAGAGCCCATAGTCCATGGCCGCTCTCTCCCAGCAAATTTACCGCAGGGATCCTTACATTATTTAAATAAACATCATAAAGGGCACCGCCATGAGCGCCGATTTTATCCCATGGCTCGGAAAGAGAATAGCCCGGACAGAATTTATCGATGATAAAGGCACTGGCTTTCCCGCTTTCTTCTTCCCGGGCAATGATGATCATCGGCCCTTTATATCCGGCATTGCTAATAAAGCGCTTGGTTCCGTTGATTATAAAGTGATCACCGTCTTTGCGAACCGTGGTGGTAAGCTGCTTGGGATCAGAACCGGTTCCCGGTTCAGTAAAGGCAAAGGAAAGTATTTCAGTGCCTTTTATGCCCGGTGGCAGATACTTCTCTTTTTGCTCCGGTGTACCAAAAGCATTGATCACTGATAATCCAACCACATTGACAGAAATGATCATGCCAACCCCGGAACAAGCCCGGGACAACTGCTCCAGAGCCAGGATATAAGACAGATAACCTGCTCCTCCGCCTCCATACTCTTCAGGCAGCGGTATGCCGAATATGCCCAGTTCTGATAACCCTTCCATAATGGAAGACGGCATCAGGTTGGTTTTATCGATCTCTGCTGCAGCAGGATCAATTACTTTTTGGGCAAACTCCCGGGCTGTTTTTTGGATCAACTGTTCTTCTTTACTCAAATTAAAATCCATTAGGATACCTCTTTCAAAAAAATTTAGAGTCAGTTTTGGATAAGAAACGAAAGCAAAAATATTCAACAGGTCTTACTACTTATAGTCACTGAGTGAACCCCAGGCGCTTGGCTTCAAAAATCAGCCAGTCGCGGAAATCCGGATGTGCCAGCCTAACCAACTCACGGGTGCGCTGACTCATTGATCTATCCTTTAAATAAGCGATTCCGTATTCGGTTACAACATATTGGATATCAACTCGGTTGATGGTGCAAAAACTTGTAATAGTAGGAACGATTTTAGATTTAAGTTCTCCGCTCTTATCTGTATAAGTTGAATAAGTAGCAATAAATGACTTGCCTCCATTGGAATACCATGCTGCAGCAACGAAATCGGCCTGCCCGCCAATACCGCTATATTGCCGGTATGCTATGGTTTCTGATGAACACTGTCCGCTTAAATCGATTTCCAGAGTAGTATTTATTGACATAAGATTATCATTTAGACAAGCTATTCTAGGATCATTTACAATATTTGCTTCCCACATCTCAATTAAAGGATTTTCGGCTACGAAATCGTACAACTCCTGAGAACCAAGCACAAAAGTCCCCATCCACTTGCCGGGCATATAGGTTTTTTTCCTTGATGTGATGACCCCTTTATAATAGAGATCCATCATGCTGTCGCAAATCATCTCTGAATGTACACTCAAGTCTTTTTTGTTTTCCAAAGCCATGCCAACAGCGTTAGGAACTCCACCGATCCCCAATTGTATACAGGCTCCATTCGGTATTTCCTCAGCTATATAATTGCCTATGGCTTCATCTTCTTTGCTTATAGGTATCTTAGGCAGGGCAAGAAGGGGAAGGTTATTTTCAACGATTGCATCAGCTTCACTGATATGAATATAGTTATTGCCAAAGGTTCGGGGCATTTTTTCATTGACCTCCAGCAGAATTTTATATTTATTTCCGCTCTTGGCCAAACCGCAAATATAATCCGGATTGATGCCGGTACTGAAATAACCGTTTTTATCCATTGGAGAAACAGTCATCATAAGAACATCGATTATTTGCTGCAGGTTTCTCCTGGCGTCCATGAATCTGATCGGTTGAAGATCGATAACGGCTGAATTCATCAAAAGAGAACGATTGAGGCCTGCATAACCGCAAAGATACTTGATTTTGCCCTGGACTTCAGGACTATAAATATCAGCACAACGCATATTTAGAGCATCCATAAAAGTGGATTCTGTCAGTTCACCCCTTTGTGCCTTGCGGGCAACTGCTGACACCAGAGCAGGAGGTACCGAGTTGATCAATCCAACCAGTATGGACTCTCCGTTTTCAATAAGGTTTACAGCTCCATCCGGAGTAGTTAATCTTTGTTGGTATAATTCCTGCCAGCGATTCAATTCATCATCTCCCTTCTTTTTGCCTAATTTTATTTTGCAAGAATAATGCAGACCAGGCAGGCTAAAAACTATCGGCTGATAATTCAAGGGCAGAACAATCGCCTTGTTCAACAACAAATTGAGTTGCAAGTATTTCCGGAACTATATTTATAACATAGAATTTAGCGCTGGCAATTTTCCCCTGGTAAAATGCGGCATCATAATGGTCCGGACCAAGCTGCTCCAACTGGTAAGCAGCAACCAAGCCTTGGCTCAGGAGCAAATAGCCGCAGTAGATCATGGCAGTAGCGTGGAGTATCCTGGTGGAATAAAGGGGCATCATAGGGATCTTGCCATCCTGCAGGTAACTTTGCAGATTTGCTAAAATGTTTTGATAGGCAGAGAGAGCTTTGGACAGCATGCCGAATTCTTTGCCAAATTCCTGGTTGTCCTGATTTTCTTCTATAAACCGGCTGATTTCATTCAGCCATTTCAGGAAGGGTTTGCCCTGTCCCATCATGAATTTCCTTCCTACCAGGTCCATGGACTGAATATAATTGGTCCCTTCCCACAAGGAATGGATTTTACAATCACGGGCAATTTGGGCTACCGGATACTCTTCGATAAATCCATAGCCTCCATAAATCTGGATCGCTTCAGCAACTGTTTTCCAGACCATATCAGAAGCATAAGCTTTACAAAGAGGTGTATTGATCTGTACCATCATATCCGCGAATCGGCGTTCTTCTTCATCTGGGCTGTCATGGGAAAGGTCTATATAATAGTAGGTTTTTAGAATAAGGGCGCGGCAAGCTTCGATGACTGATTTTTGATACATTAACATCCGGCGTATATCTTCATGTTCAATGAGTTTTACGCGTGGTCCTTTTGGTTTGGTGATTAATCTGCCCTGTACTCTTTCCTGGGCGTACTGAAGAGAGTTTTGATAGGCCAGATAAGCATTTGCCAAAGCCATTATGCTTACCCCCAGGCGCTCCTCATTCATCATGTTAAACATCTGCTTCATACCCTGGCCCCGGCCGTCTTCTCCTGGCACATCGCCCAGCAGGATGCCGCGGCAGCCGTCGTTTTCTCCATAAACCAGAACACAAGTGGCTGAACCCTTGGCACCCAGTTTGTTTTCGATCCCTGCGGTCTGAACATCGTTGGATCCACCAAGTGACCCATCTTCACTTACCCAGTATTTAGGGACGATAAAAAGGGAGATACCTGATGTGCCTTCCCGTGCACCATCTATTCTGGCCAGAACCAGATGAACAATGTTTTCAACCATGTCGTGATCACCGGCAGTGATGAACTGTTTGGTTCCTTTTATCTTATAAATACCGGGAGTATCAGTAGGATAGGCCTTGGTCAGGATGTCACCCACATCAGAGCCGGCTCCGGGTTCGGTTAAATTCATGGTCCCGCCAAATTCTCCTGAAAACAATTTAGGCAGGAAGAGATCTTTATATTTTTGGTCGGCGAATTTTTGGATCACTCCGGCAGCACCAGCGGTAAGGCCCCAGTAAATACCCAAAGCCATGTTGGCAGCAAGCAGAGTTTCAGAGATTGAACAGTGCAGGCTTAAAGGCATTTTGCCTTCGGTCTCCCGGTCTGCTGATTGAGGACCCAAACCAGCTTCCATTACTTTCTGGTAAGCTGCTTTAAAAGAAGGGGGAGTAGTTACTTTGCCATCTGCAAACTGGGCATGGAGTTTGTCACCATCGTCATTAGTGGGAGCCAGTACGTCTTTACCCAGTTTAAAGGCCAAGTTTAAGTAAGTATCGATATCATCGACGGTGTAATAATCTTTGTAAGTATCAAAGGAAAATAATTTTTCCATGTTAAGCCATTCTTTGTAGATAAACTTATGATCTCTATGGTTGAATAAATAATTGGTAGCCACAAGAAACCCTCCTTATATATCATGATTGATAATTGTTTATTCTGGTTAAGGCATTTCTTATCACCCCTTTTAAAGTAATTTAGTTTATACTTCGCAATAGTTATGCCATCATAAGAATTCGGAATATATCATGATTACTGGTGAGGGATAATTGATTGTGATTAGGGAAAATGACATTTATAGCACAGAATGGGTAGATGATGCTTAGTTCTTATGTAGGCAGTAAGGGGATTGAATATATGACAATAATGCCAAACTACTGCCATTAATGTCATTGTTGCATTGGGGGCCAAGCTTTGTTTGTTACTTTTTAATTGTATCTGTCATTACGCTTATTGATTTTTAAGATTATGAATAGACATACTCAAAGAGAAATAGCGGGCATCTGTCAGATGATTAATTCATATAGCAAAGATGCTTAGGGAAGAACTGGAGAAGAATTCAGTAATAATTGTTAAAGGCAGGTATTAAATGCAGGCAAAATGATGAGTGTAATTTATTGAAGCTAAATTCATACGATTCGATATAACACTTAATCTTATTGAGGATTGAGGAGATTTGTATCTGAAGCAGCAAAAACATTTTTAAGACCAGGAAGATTTCTTCGCCGCAAATTTCCAGGCATCAAAACACATTTCTTGCAAGCCTCGTGAGGCCTCCCATCTGAGTTCCCGCCAGGCTTTGTCTGGATTTGCATAGCATTCGGCAATATCACCGGGACGGCGTGGGGCAATTTGGAATTTTATTTTCTGCCCGGTAGATGCTTCAAAAGCTTCAATAACTTGCAGAACGCTGTATCCTTTACCAGTCCCCAAATTATAAGTGTATAATCCAGGTGCAGCAGTAATTTTCTCCAGTGCCTTTAAGTGTCCCAGGCTGAGATCAACCACATGAATATAATCCCTAACCCCGGTACCGTCTGGAGTAGGATAATCACTGCCAAAAACATTAAGAAACTGAAGCTC
>JAAZFJ010000204.1 GCA_012511795.1 Syntrophomonadaceae bacterium | reverse complement strand
TCCATAAATCCGTGTCCTCCTGAGATTACAAAGTATATTATTTGTATATTATTTGAATAATCCCATTAGAACACCTATTTATCAGTGCTGAAAATAGTGGACTTGTAGCAGTTCCAGCATTTCTTTGCTGATCATCTGCCTTCCTCCTTCAATTTGCATAATGTTTAGTCCAGCTCCAATTCATCCAAATCAATGCTGTTTAAATACTCTTTCATTTTCAGCAGTTCTGCCTTATTCAGCGTAATTCCCTTGCCCATCTTCACATGTTCACCATCCCATTCGCGGATATCGATTTTGGGCTTGCGGTCGTTCCAGCTGACTAGATTGATCTCCTTCTGCCAGCCTTTGCTGCCTTCCGACAAAACCCCCAGTTCCTTTTTGATCTGAAATTTAATATCAGCCATGTAAGACCCTCCTTGCTTATCATTATGTAAAACCTCTTACTCCTTTTCCCTCAGCAAAATTTCTATATTGTCCATCTTTTTCAGCAACAAATCGTATTTGCGATTCATTTCTGTAACTGCTTCAAGGAGTTTTTCCATCCTTTTTGCCATATTATAAAAATATGTAAGCATCTTTTCACCTCATAAATATTTATTATTTATTATATATTTCGATTATCTGGATATATTTCCCTGCCATCTAAACTATTGCACTCAATCAAAAAAAGACTCGATGGGTCTTTTATAGTTGTAAAATAAATCAGCAGGCAGAATAAGTCGGGGTACAAGCAAGCCTGATTAAGCGCAAATAAGAATAGGGACATACCTCTTGAATAAGGAATGTCCCATAAAGGTGAATGGCTGATAGCTTCCGGGGAGCAAAGCTGTACTTTTAAATCTGCCGTCACTTTATTAATTTCATCCTCCAAAAAATAAACCATCGAATAAAAAAGGAGGCATTTTTTTGTCAAATTAATATTTTTCGTCTTTTTACAATGGCGTCCAAACCTGCAACAGCTCGTTTTTACTGTTGAGACGTATCCCGGGTCAGCAATGCGATTTGAACCCTGCTTCATCTAAATCGACGCTGTTTAACATTTTGATATATTCCCGGTAATGCTCATAGGCAATTTCTGTGGCTTTGCAAAAAGCGCGGATACTATTAAGATGAGCACGGCCCTCGATTTCTCTGATCAAAGGCCCTATTCCCTGGGTCAGATCATACCCTTTTACAATAGAAGATAAAAATTCGCTGGTATGAGGCAGTACGGTAATAAAAGAAGCCTTAACAACAATATGCCTTTCTAAATCCACCTCCAGCAAAGCTGTGGCTCTATCAAGGTGATCCCGCATAGGTATGCCTTTTGGCAGCTGGGCATGACCACTGAAAAGATGTGTTTTTCCTTCCATTTTAAACCTCCTGTGAAACTTCTATTCTGCTCTGATCGGTTGCTGGTCAGCCTGATCGTTAATAAATTCTTAAATTTTATTACTCTTATTTCATTTCACTGTTCTGTGCTTTGTAAATAGTGCAATATTAATGCCATAACAGATTATTCATATAAATGGGGAAAATACTGTTACTTTATTAATAAGGTTATTAATAAAATTATCATTATGAAAAAAATTTTTATAATTATGATAATTTTCTAACTTATTTTTTAAAATTGAGACTTAATTTTATGGCATATGATTCCAGAAATGAAGCGGGATGCATAAGAATTGCTGGAGATTCAATTAAAAGAGAAGAAAAATTGAAAGCCAGGGGGGAAGCGGCAGTCTTGTGTATAGTTTGCTTAGATACTAGCGCCGAGTTTGCATTGTTTGCTACGAATCTGACGCCGATTTCGTTTTGTTGCTGCGAATACTGCCGCCAAGGCTTTCAATTAAGATTTAGCTATATATTTATTTTTTAATTACTGCTTTGCTGTAGTACTTCATAAAGCCTTTCAGCAGTACAGGGAAGTTCTTTGACCCTGCATCCAACTGCATCAGCTATGGCATTTAAAATAGAAGCTGCTACAGGCACATTGGACGGCTCACCTACACCATTGGCTCCGAAAGGACCTATAGGTTCCGGACACTCAACAATAATAGGCTCGATATCGGGCATGTCAAGGGCTGTCGGCAGTAAATACTCATTGAAATTAGGATTTTTGATCAGTCCTTTATCCAGGAATATCTCCTCGGACAGGCAAAAACCTAAACCAATACCAATGCCGCCTTCGATCTGTCCTTCGATATTCATAGGGTTGATCGCTTTTCCTGCATCCTGGGAAGCAGTTATCTTTATTACATCTACTTGCCCTGTCTCAGTATCTACCTCCACCTCTGACACCATAGTACCGTAAGTGTACACCGCATAGGGGATTCCCTGACCGGTTTCATCATCCAAGGCAACAATGGGCGGATTAAAGCTGGCCTTTCCGATCACAACCTTACCTGTTTTAAAAAGTGTAGTGACAACTTCACCCACTGAAACTTTCCTTTCAGGGAAATTTTCTATATAGATATATCCATCTTTTGAAGCAATTTTTTCTATGCCGGCAGGCAGAATCCTGGCAGCTTCATTAAATAATTGCTCCTTGGCATCCTTGGCAGCCAGTCGCACTGCATTTCCCGAAATAAAGGTCTGACGGCAGGCAGAAGTTACGCCTGCTTCAGGTGTTACCCCGGTATCTGCAGATGTAAAGGTAACTTTTTCAAAGGGAATTCCTAATTCCTGAGCTGCAATCTGAGTCATTACTGTACTTGAACCCTGGCCTATATCGGCTACCCCGCAAAAAACGTTGGCAGAACCATCCTGCATTACCTCTACATAGGCACTGGAAGGGTTTGGTTTACCTGTATTACCCATACCATAAAAAAAGCATGCAATACCTTTCCCGCGTAATTTCATTTTATCACTTCCTTACTTTATCTATTAAATTCGCTTTTTTCCACAACTTTTTCAAAGGTTTCCATAAAACCTACCCCATCAGTCAGCACCTGACCGGTAGGAATTACAGAACCTTTTCTATATCCGTTGATTCTGCGTATTTCCACAGCAGAGATACCAAGTTTTTGGGCTAGTTCATCCATCAAAGCTTCATAGGCAATAGAGGCCTGGGGCGAACCAAAAGCCCGCATGGCTCCGGCCTGGGGATTATTGGTATAAACGCAATAGGCATCGGCTTTTATATTGTCCACTTCATAAGGGCCAATGATAGAGGCTGCAGTTCTGGTCAAAACCCCTGGTCCATGAGAGCTGTAAGCTCCTGTATCACCATAGATTTCCGCCTGGACGGCTGTAAGCTTTCCATCACTGCGTGCACCGATCTTATAGTGCATGTAATAGGGATGCCTTTTGGTGGAGTTAATCATTGATTCTTCTCTGGAATAAGCCATTTTTACCGGTCTTCCGGTCTTAAAAGCGGCCAGTGCAACAAGAACTTGCAATGAAACGTCAATTTTTCCTCCAAATCCGCCGCCGGTAGTGGTTTGGATAACTCTTACCTTACTTACAGGAAGATTCAGGTTTACGGCAATTTCCCCGCGATGGTAATGTGCCCCCTGGGTTATGGTGTAAACCTTTAATACTCCGCCTTCGAATAAAGCAACCCCTGCTTCAGGCTCTATATAAGCGTGTTCATTCATCCGGGTTTTAAAGTTATCCTCAACGATTACAGCGGCTTCACTAAATCCTTTTTCTACATCGCCCCGGTACATTTTCCTGTGTAAAAGTAAATTTCCTCCTTCATGGACCTTAGGGGCATCCTCTTTTATTGCATCTTCCACTGTGAAAACCCCTGGCAGCGGTTCATACTCCACATCAATCAAACTAAGCGCTTCTTCAGCGATCTCAGCGCTTTCTGCTACCACTAAAGCTACTGCATCACCATAACAGCGAACTTTATCACCTGCCAGTACCGGTGTGTCTTTGATATGGGGCATAATACCGACTATGTTGGGGCCGGGTACATCCTTGCTGGTATATACACCTATAACACCATCAAGAGCCTGGGCCTTTGAAGTGTCGATGTTTTTAATCAGAGCATGGGGATGAGCACTGAAAAGCGTTTTTGCATAAGCCATATTGGGGAAAAAGTAATCATTGGCAAATTTGGATTCACCTGTAACTTTCGGGATACCATCAACTCTTGTTACAGAGGAACCGACAATATCATCCTCAGTTGTTACCGGCCATTTTACTTCTTTTTCTCCTCTTAATTCTGCTGCAGCACCCTGGACCGCATCAACAATTTTCTTATACCCGGTGCATCTGCAGAGATTTCCAGAAATAGATTGTCTAATATCCAGCTCTGTAGGATTGAGGTTTTTATCCAATAATGCTTTGGCGCTTATCAGCATACCCGGTGTACAGAATCCACATTGGACAGCTCCGTAAGCCAAAAATGACTTCTGCAATGGATGAAGATTTTGAGCCGTTCCTAGACCTTCCACAGTAACTATATTTTTTCCGTGAGCTTTAAAGGCCGGCATCATACAGGAGGCTACCGGTTCACCCTCCAAAAGGATGGTACAGGCTCCGCATTCACCGTTATTACACCCTATCTTGGTTCCTGTTAAACCGACCTCTTCTCTGATAACTTCCACCAATTTTTTATCGGGCTCAACGTATAGTTCATATGGTTTTCCATTAACATTTAAATTTAGTTGTTTTTTACCCATCGATTTTACCTCCTAAGTCGCTTACAGCCTCAACAATGGCACGTGCTAAAAATACCTTGGCCATTTCTATTTTGTAAGAAGCGCCCCCTTGAAAACTATCCCGGGGTTTTATTTCCTTAACGATGGTCTCCTGGGCTTCTTTAATGGTTTTTTCCGTAAGAGGCTGGCCTTTTAAAATATTTTCGGTTTCCAGAGCCCTTAAAGGTTTATAATCCATAGGTCCTAATGCAATACGTACATCTTCGATCATACTTTTATCGCTGTTGGTCTTCAGCCAAAGGGCTAGATTAAGGATCGGCAGTGCCAGAGCTTTCCTTTTTGCATGGCGCATAAAAGCAGTGGCTTCATTTTCACCCGGAACATCAAAGACAAATTCCGTAATGATTTCTTTGGTCGGATCCACAAAAGATTTACCGGCTTCCACGTATAATTCAGAAACCGGCTTTTCCAATTCGCCTTCCGCTCCTTGGATCCTGGCCTTGGCATTTAACGCAGTCAGCGCCACAGCCGTATCTGCTGCTGAATGAGCATTCACAACATTTCCGCCTATAGTGCCGGCGTTTCTGATCTGTGGTGAACCTACTTTGCTGGCAGCTTTAGCAAGTACCTTAACTTTTTTCTTTAATAATTCTGATTCAGCCAGCTGCGTGTGTGTGGTTAGAGCACCGACTCTAATTAAACTTCCTTCTTCTTTGATGCAATTAAGCTCTTTGACATTGCATACATCAACGATTTCTCTGGTTTTAACAATACCATTTTTAACCAGGATCATGAGATCGGTCCCGCCTGCCATAATGCGGGCATTCCCATTACTGTCCTTTAGATGCTTCAGGACTTCTTCAACTGTTTCAGGTAAATAATAGTTTTCCCAGTACAATATCTGTCCCTCCTTGTAAATAAATTATTTCTTAAAATGATCATTCCGGTGAAAAAGCGCTTTGCTTATCCGCCTTAATTGATTTCCTTTTACCAGATAAAAAATAAAAACCCCAGGAACCATTATCTAAGAAGATAAATAGTGCTGGGGTTTTTCCATTTCTATAAAGAGTGTGAGCTCTTTACCATGTAAAAAAACAGCGAACTTTTTATATAGTTTTTAAATCGTCAATTATTAATATGTTTTAGGATAACTTCAAAAGGCCTATGTGTCAAGGTATAACCGCTAACTCTGCTGATTTTTTTCCTTAAGGGCTGCCAGCACTTTGTCAGGTGTCATAGGCAATTCTTTTAATCTGATCCCCACTGCATTATATACTGCATTGGCTATAGCAGGTGCTATGGGTGTAAGAGCAGGCTCTGCAAGGCCTTTGGCGCCATAAGGGCCATTAGGGTCATCAGTTTCCACAAAAATAGTGTCGATCTTAGGTATATCTGTGGCTTTGGCAATACGATACTTACGGAAGTTACTTTCGGTACTGCCATTTTCCAGTTTCAAATCCTCAAATAAAGCATAGCCGATTCCCTGGGCTACTGCCCCCTGTACCTGTCCTTCTGCCAGGAGCGGATTAATGGTCTTGCCCAGGTCATGAGCCGCTGATAAATAAATTACCTTTATCTCACCCGTTGTCTTATTCACCTCTACCTCAGCCACCTGAGCAACAAATGGATAAGCGCAGGATACATTGCCGTGTTTGTTTTGTGGATCAACTACGGTGACATCCTGGGGGATAAAAGTTCCAGTTACATGGATCGTTCCCCCTCCCCGGTCATAGGAAGCTATTTGGGCGATTTCTTTAAATGATACGCTAAGATCGGATTTACCCCTGACAGTTATGAGTCCGTCTTCTATTTCAAGTTCTTCTTCGGGTACACTCAGCTTTTCCGCAGCATACTTAATGATAATTTCTCTTGCTTTTACAGCCGCATCTACCACTGCATTGCCAGCCAAAGTGGTGACCCTGTCACCAAAGGTTCCCAAGCCGTGAGGTGAAAATGCCGTATCAACATTGGTAACTGTTATTTGCTCAGGAGTTATCCCTAATTCTTCTGCTGCCATCATAGCCAATACTGTTTTGGAACCCTGCCCGATATCTGGTTCTCCTACCTGAATAGTGACCTGGCCTTCCTCATCGATACGCAAGAATGCCGCTGCTCCGTCAAAAAATGGCAGGAAAGTACGATTACCGGATACATGCAGGCAGCAAGCCAGGCCGATACCCCGGACAACATCTCCTGTCTTTTCTTCCTGTCTTTTTTGCTGCCAGCCTGCTTTGGCTGTGGCTTTTTCTATGCATTCACTTAAGCCGCAGCTGCCTATCTGCCAGCCGTAGGGAGTAACGTCACCTGTTTGAGTGGCATTCTTCAGTCTCAATTCAGCCGGATCCATGTTTACTTTATCGGCTAAAATGTCTAACAAAGATTCAAAAGCAAAGTGGCTTTGCGGATTACCGAAGCCGCGATATGCATTTGTAGCCGGTTTATTGGTATAGACTAAATCTGAAGTGGTTTTGATATTCTTTATCCGATAAAGGTTTTCGTGCCTGGTGATCGCACTGACCATAATACCGATTCCATAGTTGGTATATGCGCCATTGTCTCCAAGGTATTTAGTCTCTTTAGCTAAAAGAATACCATCTTTGGTAGCTCCTATCTTCATGCGGATTCTCATAGGCATACGGGGAAAGGTAGCCATAAAATCTTCTTCTCTGGTATTTACTATTTTAACCGGTTTTCCGGAATATTTTGAGAGTAATGCGGCAATAGGCTGGATCTTACATTCCTGTTTAGCGCCAAAACCGCCACCAATATTACATTGAATTATTCTTACCTGTTCCGGCTTTATACCAAGTGCCTGGGCATAAGAGTATCTTAAGGATTGGGGAACCTGGACCGGCGCCCAGATTGTTAGATGACCATTATCCTCCCATTTGGCAACAACAGACTGGGGTTCCATATAAGCCTGGTGAACCATGCCGGAATAAAACTCGTCTTCCACAATTACATCGGATTCAGCAAACGCCTTTGCAACATCACCGAATTCATATTCAATATGATCGGCAACATTTGATGGCAGATGATCGTGTATCTTGGGAGCATCGGGCTGCATTGCTTCCTCCGGAGAAAACAGCGCAGGGAGCTCCCTGTATTCCACCTCAATTAATTTTATGGCCTCAAGTGCAGTCTCCTCATCTACAGCAGCTACTGCTGCAATCTCATCACCAATATAGTGCACCTTGTCTTTTACCATAACACGATCGTCTAATATTCTCTGCCCTCTTGCTGTAAATAAAGGCAGATCCAATTCCGGGCCGGCAATAACTGCAGCTACTCCCGGCAAGCTTTTGGCCTTACTGGTGTCTATTTTCACAATATAGCCATGAGGAATCGTACTGCGCAAAACCTTTCCATAAAGAACTCCAGGAAGAGTAAAATCAGCGCCAAAACACATAGATCCCGTAACCTTTGCTACAGCGTCCAGCAAAGGCATACCTTTTCCAACATATTTTTTTGCCATTATTGCTCACTCCTTTCTGCTGTACGCAGTAGTTTTGCAGCCAGCTGGATAGCTTCCACAATCTTTACATAGCCTGTGCAGCGACATAAATTACCGGAAAGGGCTTTTTTGATTTCTTCCTCTGTGGGGTCAGAATTACGATCTAAAAGAGCTTTCGCTGTTAAGACCATACCTGGAGTACAATACCCGCATTGGACAGCTCCTGCGGTGATAAAAGCTTGCTGAATCGG
>JAAZFJ010000203.1 GCA_012511795.1 Syntrophomonadaceae bacterium | reverse complement strand
TAGGAACGGCTGTCTTTGATATAAGGTACAGCATCCATTACATAAGGAACTCCGCCAATTTCATAGATGTTGGAAGAAATAACGAATTTGGCATGGCCTCCCTGTGACGGGGTAATGGTAGTAGCAATTACTACTTTGCCATAGGATTCTTCTGTCATCCAGTCAACCAGAGCTGAACAACCGACTTCTTCAATGTAATCTCCGCCATTATTGCGTGCTTTGCCGATTTTGTGTCCCTTGAAGGTTGCCACTACGTCGCCTTCCGGTACAGTACGGTCAACAGTGATAAATACATCGGAGATTTCGATGGTGCTCTTCTTGGAGCTGGCAGAATCAATGGTGATGGTGAGCTGACCTTTTTCATAGTCAACATCATCAATTTCCAGGTCGCCTTCGGTTACTTCAACAGTGGGATCTTTATAGAATTCCACACCCTTGGGCAGGGTAATGAGAATCTGGTTATATTCGCCATCCAGGATTCCTTCATCAACGTTTTCGATAATGAGGATGTTCCCAGCAGCCTGATTCATAGCACCAATCTCAACTTTAGTCGGATTAGCAACTTTCAAATCAACAGGTTTTACAACTGTAGCAACAACTGCTTCGCCTTCTACTCCGGCTTTGCCGTAAACTTTGATGGCGATTTCATCTTCGTCAAAGCTGGGCTCAATATTTACTTCCATGTCTTTGACTCTGAATTCGGCAGCGTCATCACTGAATCTTCCGCCGGCAAAATCAAATACGACTTTCAGCTTTCTGTCGCTGTTGCTTAATACAAAATCATCTGCAAACCAGTTCAGGGAAGTGCCGTCTTCTGATTTCAGTTCGATTATGGGGTTACCGTTGTCATCTTTCGCCCATTTTACGCCTTTGGGCAGTTCAAAGTACATGGTTCTCTTGCTGTCCAGGCTTTCCGGGAGAGCTTCTTGAATGAGGAATTCGCCCAGTTCCTGATTGGCACGACCAACATATACTTCTTCCTTAGTGTCTTCTACTACTTTTACGCCATAGTCGCCATAAACAGCTACCAGGGCATCCTGTTTCTTAACAGATCCTTCTTTGGAGGATACAGTTACATAGACATCACCGAATTTGGCAGTGTCATCAACAATGATGTTGAAGAATCCGCCGGTGCCGCTGCCGATATTAATACGGCCAGCTTCAGTTGTCTTGACATAAGGACCATTTGCTGCCTCTCCATAATCTCTATCCATGTACACTTTAAGATCTCTGCCATCGATTTGATAATCAAATGCCCAGGTGGCCAGTGACCAGGCACCTGCAATGTGACGGAACTGGTTGATGAACGTGCCGGGTGCTACTTCAATTCCTTCTGCACCTTCGCCCAGACCCCATTCAAAACCTTTGGGCAGTTTAACAGTGATGACTTCGCCTTCTTTGAAGGATCCGGGGCTGCTTTCAGCAATAACCAGGGTATCCATGTCGCCGCCGGCATCGCCGATGGTTACAACGCTCTTGGGCAGAACGGTTGTTGCTCCTGAGGTAACAACCCTTGCAATAACAGCAGTGTTCAAGGTCCCAAAGGCAGAATCATTGCTGAGGAATCTGGCTACGATATCACCGGAGCCGGATTTCACTATAACATCATTGAAGAAAATAGTTACTTCTCCGTCAGCATCGCCGCCGCTCCAAGTGGGCACAACCAATATTTCCATGGTATCTTTGGCAGTCTGCTTAACCATTGCAGCGAAAAGGTTGCCATTGGTCTGGACTTCAACGCCTTCTTCGTACTCATAATCAAAAGTACATCCCTTGGGCAGGGAGATTGTCAGCCAGGCACCTGCATCCGGCAGTGCCCTGACATCTTTCATTTTTACCAGCACAGAACCTAAATTCTGTGGGACTTCACTGGTCTGCACAGAGGGGGTTCTGAGTGGATCAAAATCTGCTGCTGCGGAAGCAGTGCCTACGCCAATAAACATGGTCATCAGCATGGCCAAAACCAGCAGCATTGATAACTTTCTGTTTCTTGCTTTAATCAAGTTTTTTTCCTCCTTTGATAATATGTTTAATGAATTCTTGAGGTAATCATGCTCAAAAGCATATCATTGAGGTAATCAGGTGTTCATGAACTTGTTTTGTGACTATTCCCCCTTTCAATTGATCTTCTAAACATCAGCGTTCTTTTCATAATTAGATATTCAAAGCATCTATCTGTAACATTTGACGTCTGATTATAATAAAAGTTTCCTCTTAAATAAATTAAATAAAATAATTAATCCATTTAATATATTCCTTTTGCCCTTTTTTCGCCGCGATTTTTGGGCCGGAGATACTCTTTATTTTTATTACATGCATTTTTAGACGATGGATAACCACGTTTTGTTCCCTTTTTTAGTTTACGGAGGAAAACAAATGAATTTAGAAGTGCCGGAGGAGAATGCCGGAAATTATCAGGAGTCTGTTTTTAAAAATATGTCTTCATACATCGGTCCAAAGCAAAACTTATTTCGTTTTGCAGTATAGTTATTGGCCATGTTATAGGCCCTCAGGGGTTATACCGGTTTTTTCCCTGATGAAAGCAGTAATTTCCTTTTTAAAACGCCCGGCAGAAAACTTTTCCGCATTCTTTCTTATTTCCTGCCGGTCAAAACAGGCTTCCCCTTCTATAAACTGCTTAACCGCAGCTCTTATTGCTGACTCACTCTGCTCATAAAAAAATACTCCGGTGGCCTTATCCCAGTTGGTACCATCGACAGGTATAACGGTTTCAGTGGCCCCGCCCCGGCCAAAGGCAATAACCGGAGTCCCGCAGGCCTGTGCTTCCACCGGTACGATCCCGAAGTCCT
>JAAZFJ010000202.1 GCA_012511795.1 Syntrophomonadaceae bacterium | reverse complement strand
CCCCTACAACGGATAATATCATCCCCTACAGCGGCTAATATCCGCCCTACGGCGTATAAGCACCGGTTTTCCTCGCCTCCCCTTCACGTCTAAACTCATAACCAACTAACCAATAATTATTAAACCCCGGATAAACATACGTTGCTCCGGGGTTTACAGTATACAGTCATGTTTCTTGAAACTTACTCTGCTGCAGTTAGTGCTTCCAGTCTATTGATCACATCGTTTAGTTTTTCAATATTTTCGCCATAACCTGCCCAATTTCCTGCTTTTAATTGTTCAGTTGCCTGATCATAATAATCTCTGGCTAAAGATGACAATTCCTGGACAGTTTGTGACGGTGATTCACCTGTTACATCATCCGGACGAGTTCCGCCGGTTGGTGTTTCACCATCAGGTGTTTCCGGTTCGGTGATTCCTGGGGCTTCTCCGAATAATTTTATCAGAGCTTGATCCAAGGTAGGTTCCATAACCAGTTTCTCCCCAAATCCGGCAATGATTCGTTTCAACTCCGGCAACTTGCTGTTATCAGCCTGCAGGTAAATAGGTTCAATATACAGGATGGAATTGTCCACCGGAATCACCAGGAGGTTACCTCTGTATACTCTGACCCCTCTTTGATCCCATAAAGTCAGTTGCTGGGCAATGGAGGTATTCTGATTGATCCTGGCCTCCACCTGTTCAGGTCCATAAATGGTTTCCTGTTTGGGGAAGTTATAGACCATCATATTGCCATAGTTGTCCCCGTCCATTCGGGCTCCCATCCAGGCAATCATATTGGGCCGGCTCTTGGGAGAAAAGGGCATCATCAGCACGAATTCTGTATTTTCTTCCCCCGGCAGACGCATATTGATATAGTATGGGTCCATTTTTTGCTGCTTATCATCCACGATTTCATTGGGAATGATCCATGGGTCTTCTTTGTTGTAGAATACCCAGGGGTCGCTCATATGGAAAGTAGTGTACATCTCTGCCTGGATCATAAACATATCCACCGGGTATCTGATATGCTTCTGCAAGTCAGCAGGCATTTGGTCAAGAGGCTTATAGAGTTCCGGAAATATTTTGCTGTAAGTCTTGACAATGGGATC
This sequence comes from Syntrophomonadaceae bacterium, assembly GCA_012511795.1. GTDB lineage: Bacteria > Bacillota > Syntrophomonadia > Syntrophomonadales > Syntrophomonadaceae > UBA1368. Next base: position 2,134 of record JAAZFJ010000202.1, on the reverse strand, counting down.
ACTGCCGTCCGCCACATAAAAATTCACTTCGCCGCTATAAGCATCAGTGGTGATTTTCACTGCATTACGCAGGTAATTGTTTTGTGCACTGTCAAAAGGTTGTGAATACGGATACTTGTTGGTATAAGTGTAAGCATCCAGCATCCAAAAAATTCTTCCTTCATTATTGATTACCAGATAAGGGTCACTGTCAAAGGCCAGATATGGTGCAATCTTTCTGATACGTTCCACTACATTACGGTACATCAGGATCTGACTGTCATTGGTAATATCAGAAGAAAGCAGCATCTTATAATCTTTCAAGACCCAGGAAAGCATTAGTTTGCGCGGCAGTGAATTGATTTTCACGCCGTCTTCCCCTTCATAAGTGGAGAAAACATTCTGCTCACCCATGGGATAGTCAAATTCCTTTTGTTTGGTATTGACGATTACATATTCATTGGTTTTCTCACCAAAATAAATTTCCGGTCTGCTGATGGTCAGATCCGTGGAAAATTTGGGAGGTACATCCTTAATATAAAACTCAGGAAATCCTTCGGTAGTGATCTCGGTTACCGGACTCACCACCACCCCATAGCCATGGGTGTACATCAGCTTCTGGTTGATCCAGGTCTTAGCCTGTTCGGGAAGCTCTGACTGGTCTATTTCACGGGCTGACAGCATTACCTGCCGGTATTCCCCGTCAATCGTATACCGGTCAATGTCCACATCATTGAAAACATAATAACTTCTCAGCTGCTGTAAATTCTTAAAGGTGGTTTTAGAAGGCTGCCAGTCCCAAAGACGTATATTTTTAATGGTGCTGTCATGTTTTGAGTCATTAATGTTCAAATTATAGTCTACATTACGGGCTATGTTTTCAGCTTTATCCAGTCCGTAGGCCTGTCGGGTAAATTCTATGGCATTTTCCAGATAGGGGCGTTCTTTGTTGAATTCGTTGGGCTGGACTACCAGGCTTTGCAGCAAGGAAGGATAAACCCCGCCCAGAATGATAGATACCGCTAACCAGGCGCCGATACTTACATAAACCAGATTCAGCTTCTTCACGGCCAAAGTGGCAATGAGTATAATGGCAACGATGATGGAAAGCACCAGCATCACTTTATAATTCAGCAAACGGGCGGTAATATCGGTATAGGTGGCTCCAAAGACGATCCCAGAGGGAGCAAACAACAATTCATAGGCATTGAGGCTGTATCCCCAGGCTTTTAAGGCAAATATGGCAGCAATGAGTACAGCCAGATGTCCCTTGGCAAAGGAGAACTTCTTCCAGTCACCATAAATGATCTGGGTGGTGGTGTTGGATAAATAAATCAGTGCAACCGCGATCAGGAGCAAAACCAAAACCATCATCAAGGTAGAGTAAATAAACTGGTAAAAAGTTAGGTCAAAGAAGTAAAAACCCAGATCTTTGTTAAAAATGGGATCAACGGTGCCAACGGCAACCCGATTGATAAACTGCTGTACCACCAGCCAGTTATCTGCTGCCACGGAACTGACCATGAAGGCAGCAAAAATGGATATGGCTAAAAATATATAATTGGCGGTTTTACCGGTAAATAGTTCTTTCCAGGGGGCTTCGGGCTGTTCCAGATAAATGATATCCCGCTCTTCATCCATTTTTAGCCGGGGCTCATCATCGGTGACATTTTTCTTGGTCAGCCATAAATTAACATAAAACAGTCCCATGGTGATCAGAAATAATACTCCATATAAGCCTACTTTATTTATAATAATCGTAGAAAAAACCTCTTGGAAACTCACTGATTTAAACCAGAGCCAATCAATATAAAGATTGGTTACCAGCGAAATGGCCCCAAGTAACAATAAAAGTATAAACAATTTAATGGTGCTTGAGTAATTTGACATTAAAGACCTCCTTACAAATTAAACCTTTTTAAGCATCTGCATATAACAAAAATATAATTCTTGAACCTTAATTCCCTTTGCATATAGAGCAATTATAACAGATATAACCTCTGCAAAATAGGTTTAATCGTGGAATTAAATCGGGTAGGAGGCCACCCATTATTTGAGTGGCCGACCTCCCACACCACCGTACGTACCGTTCGGTATACGGCGGTTCCAAAGTTTACACATTATCTCGCGGAGTAGCATTCCACCAAACTGAGGT
>JAAZFJ010000201.1 GCA_012511795.1 Syntrophomonadaceae bacterium | reverse complement strand
TATGCGTAATGTTGTTTTCGCTGATGCACTGGCCTTGCGGAACTACCTGCTGGACAATAAAAAAAGAATTGCAGAGCTGGAAATGGGCCGTTATTTCATTCCTTATCCCCACGATCACAGGGATGATCATATGCTTTATCGTGGCAAATTCAATTCGCTTGCTGGGGTTGGTGTAAATTTATTTTAAAGTAAGAAAAAAAGCTGACTAAAATTAAGCCAGCTTTTGAGGAGGTTTAAACTGAAGAGTTATTCAATTCTGCTGCTCCAAGTTAAGAGCACACTTTTATATATAGTTTTTACAGTAATTGCGTAATAGGCTATTTAGTCAGTTAATAATAATTTTTATGGAGTATTCTTTTTAAATCGATTTTAGTTTTTTTGTTCATCACTATCTTCTGTCTTAAACAAAATTGGGCTTAGAACAGCCCCTGCTAATACGGCCATTATCAACAGCAAAAAGATTCCAGCGGCTTTCATATCCGGTACAAATATTTTAATACCTAAAAATAATATAACCGGTAAAATGACTGGTAAAATAAGTTGCTTCATGTTGTCACCTCCCTCCCATTGAAATATGAGAATATTCGAGAATTCTGACCACAAAAAAAGTAGATAGCATTAATGAATGGCTATCCACCCTGATAGTCTCTTCTCAAATAAGGACACCATATCCAAAAGGACTTAGATGACTTATGCCGCGCAACCAGCTTTCGCCGGAAGAACTGTGACCGAAAAGTATATTAAATTGTATTACTATTGTATAATAAATGCCTTTGAATATAAACGTTTATAAAGATCTTTTATAACCAAAATATGCTATGGCTGCCTGGTTAAGTGAATGAAGTATGCATTTCGTAAAAGTAAATCTTCCATGATATACTTTAAACGGGTGATTGCAATGTCTGTTGAAATACTGGCGCCTGCAGGCGGCTGGGAGCAGCTTATCGCTGCCGTCAGGAGCGGTGCAGATGCCGTTTATCTGGGAACCAAAGCTTTTAATGCCAGAAGAAATGCTGAGAATTTTTCAGGAGAATCCCTGACAGAGGCGGTAAAGTATTGTCACGGCAGGGGAGTTAATGTATATGTTACAGTGAACACTCTGGTCAAGGATTCTGAGCTGGCACTGGTTTATGATGAAATAGAAATGCTGGCCGTCAGCGGGGTGGACGCAGTAATCGTCCAGGATCTGGCGGTGGCAGAACTTTTTAGGCGCCATTGCCCTCCCATGCCCTTGCATGCCTCTACCCAGTTGACCATCCATAACCTTGAAGGGGCTTTGGCAGCTGAGGAACTGGGCTTTTCAAGAGTCGTTCTGGCAAGAGAGCTAAGCATAGAAGAAATCAAAAAAATATGTGCCGGCACTAAAATCGAGATTGAAATTTTTGTCCATGGGGCACTGTGTATGTGCGTATCAGGCCAATGCTATTTTTCCTCCATTCTCGGTGAAAGAAGCGGCAACAGGGGGCTCTGCGCTCAGCCCTGCAGGCTTGATTTCAAATCGGGTGAGCGTGGGTATGCACTTTCCTTAAAGGATATGAGCCATATCAACCATATCGGTGCATTGATGTATGCCGGCGTCAGTTCACTAAAAATTGAGGGGAGAATGAAACGGCCGGAATATGCAGCGGCTGCCGTCATGGCATGTCGGGAAGCAATCGCCGGAAAGACTGCGGATTTAACAAATCTCCAGGCGGTTTTTTCCCGCAGCGGTTTTACACAAGGATATATTACAGGCAAGCGGGATCTTACAATGTTCGGGCACAGAACTAAAGATGATGTGAAGGCAGCGGGAGCGGTACTGGGAGAAATAGCATCTGCCTATAGAAATGAGCTTTCCCGGGTGCCTGTAGATATGAAGCTTAATATAAAGGAGGACGAAAACCCAAGCCTGGAGGTTTCTGATGGTGATCATACTGTAATCGTTTTTGGAGATATGCCTGAGCCCGCCAAAACAAAGGGAGTTGACTACGAGTTTGTCTTGAAGAGCCTGTCAAAAACAGGGGGGACTCCTTTTACCTTGAGAACACTCACCGCTGACCTGGATGGGGCTCTTATGTTTCCACCAGCAAAACTGAATGCCATGAGAAAGCAAGGTTTAGAGGATCTGCTGGAAGTCAGAAGCAGGATCATTCCCAAGGAGGTTTCAGGCCAGTTTGTTCAGCCGCCTGTTAAGAAGCAAAAGCAGATCCCCAAGTTTCGTGTAAGGCTGGAAAACCAAAATCAGCTTTTTGAGGGAATTGGCCAGGCCGATAAAATATATATACCTATTGATGAGATCAACCCGAGTTTGATCGATAAGTTTGGTGATAAACTGATTTGTGAGCTGCCCAGACTGGTGTTTCCCATGAAAGAAGAGAGACTGGCCAAGCGTCTGGAAGAGTTGAAAAAGCAGGGGGTCAAAAACCTTTGTGCCGGCAACATCGGCACGGTCAGATTGGCAAAACAGATGGGATTTACCCTTCACGGGGGATTTGATCTGAATATCTTAAACAGCATAGCCCTGAAGAAGTATGAATCACTGGGTCTTGCGGATACAATTCTTTCCTATGAGATCAACCTGGGTGATGTAGCAGTTCTTGACGGGGAAATTAAGCGCGGTATCATCGGATACGGCCATCTGCCCTTGATGATTTTCCGCAATTGCCCGGCAAAAGAGAAAAATGGCTGCGGAAAGTGTACAGGACAAAAGGAAATCTCTGACCGTACCGGGGCACGTTTTAAAATCCTATGTGCTAACCGTGAATATTCTACCCTACACAATCATATTCCACTTTATCTGGCTGACAAGAAGGTTCAGGGAATAGATTTTATGACACTTTATTTTACAGTTGAAGATAGACGGGAGTGTAAAAAAATATGGGAAAAATATCTCTCTGGTGCACCTTGCCAGGGCAAATTTACCCGCGGGCTGTATTACAGAAAGTTGATATAGTTGTAAAGATTTTATCCAAGTAGATATTTCCGCTTGAACCCCACACATAAAAAAAATGCCAATGTCACTGTAAATGAGTGAAATTGGCATTTTTGTTAATAGAATGTTAGTCTGCTTTGTTCAGTACTAAATAATTTTAAAAATTAATTCTGCCAGCTTAGCAGAACCTATTTCCTCCAGATCATAGCGAACCCGAACAGCTGGTTTATCTATCTTCATGACCCGGCGCAAATCTATGGGAGTTCCAATGACCACAACTTCGGCCGGGGAGTTATTAATAGTTTTTGCCAGTTCGTCTATCTGAGTCTGGCCATATCCCATAGCTGGAAGTAAGTTGGACAAATGGTTGTATTTATTAAAAGTAGTTATAATGCTTCCGACTGCGTAAGGACGGGGATCAATTAATTCAGCCCCCAGGTTTTGTGCCGCTATTACGCCAGCCCCGTAAGCCATATTTCCATGTGTCAGTGTAGGGCCATCTTCAACTACCAACACTTTTTTACCTTTGATTGCTTCGGGATCTTCGACAGTAATAGGGGAATTGGCCATTATAATAGCAGCCGCAGGATTATTATCATTAACAGCCTTCTTTACCGCTTCAACTTTCGCAGGATCAGCCGAATCAACCTTGTTTATAATAGCAATATCGGCCATTCGCAGATTAGTTTCTCCGGGGTGATAACTGGTCTCATGTCCTGCCCGGTGAGGATCAACTACTACGATGTGGACATCCGATTCGTAAAAAGGCAAATCATTATTGCCGCCATCCCAGATAATCACATCCGCTTCTTCTTCAGCCTGGCGCAGGATCACTTCATAGTCAACACCGGCATAAACCACCATGCCACTGTCAATATGGGGTTCGAATTCTTCCCTTTCTTCGATAGTACATTTGAATTTATCCAAATCCTCATAAGAAGCAAATCTCATGCAAATCTGTTCTTCCAGATTACCATAGGGCATCGGGTGACGAATAACCGCGACTTTTTTACCTGCATCAGTCAGTAATTTGGCTGCATAACGAGTTGTCTGGCTCTTGCCGCTGCCAGTTCTTATAGCAGTAATCGCAATTACCGGGCGTTTGGATTTAATCATGGTAATTTTGGGCCCCATCAGTCTGAAATCAGCTCCACATGCATTTACCAGTGATGCCTGGTGCATTATATACTCATGGGAAACATCACTATATGCAAATACTACCTGATCAACATTAAATTTTTTTATTAATTTCGGTAGTTCCTGTTCAGCATAAATGGGGATTCCCTGAGGGTAAGCCGGTCCAGATAATCCCGGCGGGTACAACCTGCCTTCGATATCTGGAATCTGTGCAGCTGTAAAGGCGACTACTTCGTATGCCGGATTATTACGGAAATAAGTATTGAAATTGTGAAAATCCCTTCCGGCTGCACCCATAATAATTACTCGATCCGCTTTCATTGTGTTCCATACCACCTCTCTGTTTTATGGCCCTTGAATAGTTTAATACTTTACTTAAAAATTTAACAATATTTATTTTTATGTATCCTGTATATTTTTAATCTGAAACTCGTGAAAATATATTTATATCATCACGCAAATGCCAGCCCCGGGCAGTATAAAAAGACTGTGCTGATGTATTGTTGCGGTATACCAGCAGGTGGACTTTACCTGCTCCCTCATTTTTCAATGCCTGAACAACATTTTCCAGCAATAAAGTGCCATAACCATTATGCTGGTAGTCCTGTCTGACGGCCAGATGATAAACATAACCCCTTCGGCCATCAAATCCCCCCAGTACGGTTCCGATAATTTGTCCATCTTTTCTCAACACCAGACAAGTATGGGGGTTTCTCCGGATAAAGCTAATAATGGCAGTCTTATCATCACCCGGACCCAGGCCCAGGCCTGGAAGCGACTCCCATAACTTCCGCATCATATCAATATCATCTATCAGAGCAGTATCTAGAATACATTCTTTTATCCGCATTTCATCCTCCACAATGTATTTGTGTGCCTTGGACTGCTTAGCTTAATAAGTATAGATTTGTTCCCTGATATGTATTAACAGTGTCAGAACAATAGAGATTTTTTGCTTGCTGGAGTTTCCTTTCAAAAGCTTTGTACTCATTAGTTGCCTGTTGCTGTGCTTTTATCCTGGCAGCATTGATTTGATCAAAGTTTTCCTTCACCAACGCGATTATTTCAGTATCCAGTTTGGAGTCTTGCCCCATCTTCTCGATGATCTGTATTGCTTGAGTATCTTGCATTCCTTTTCTATAGGGTCTGTCTTCAGTAATTGCCGTTAGTACATCGGCTATAGCCGTGATTCTTGAACCTTCTTTCAAATCCTCGCCCTTGATCTTAAAGGGATATCCATTGCCATCCATACGTTCATGGTGAAAGGCCCCATATTCGTTTATCTCTTCTAAACCTTCAACTTTACTTAAAATATAATAGCTATGGTAAGTATGGGTTTTCATTATATTATATTCTTCTTTTGTTAATCGACCGGGTTTTTCCAGAATCTCGTTGGGTACAGTTAATTTACCTAAATCGTGCAGATTTCCAGCAATAGCTATTTTTATACAGTCCTCTTCAGACCAGTTCATTTTACCTGCTATGGCCCCGGCCACCGCTGCTACACCGCTAGTGTGCACAGAGGTAAATCGGCTTCTGAAGTCGATTATCCTGGCAAAAACTTTCGTGACATCCAGTAACTCCTTCAAACTTAAGAGTTTGCTGCAATCCTCCCAGATAATTTCCAGCCGATCGTCAATAGACGGTGATACCAGATCGAGCCAGAAGGCCTCTTTTGCACTTATTGTCTCAAAAATCTCTACAAATTGGGGATGAAATCTATTGTTGACTCTGCTTTTGATCCTTTGTATGATATTCCCGGCTTGATTCAAAACTCCAGACTTTTGATTTAAAGAAGCAGCAATACGATCTGCTAAATAAATAATATGGCTTTCTAAATATACAGACTCATCATTAAATGTTTTTCCTGCTCCGTTTTGCCAGGGTAAATGATGGTGCTTGATGATTTTGCCGGCTCTTTTAAAGATCTCAAGATCATTTAATAAAACAAAGCCGCTGATAGTATGTAAATGAGGATTCTTTTCTTCAAAATCCAATAGTTCGATTCTTTCGTTATGGCTCAGGGCACCCACATCATGTAATAAAGCAGCTATCACTAAATCGGTAAGCTCTTGATCGGAAAAATTCAATATCTTGGCTATTTTGTAGGAGATATAAGCTGCCTGTTTATGATGGTTGTTTAAAACAGGGCTGATTAGGTCAACAGCATCCGATAATGCAATAAACTAATTGAGGAAAAGATACTTTAAAATCACTTTGATTCATATAAGCTACACTCATTTTCATTATCACTGTTTTTAATGGAAAATGGTTTTATAAATTAATACTCTTTTTAATTCATTTGGTGGAGACGATGGGATTCGAACCCACGACCCCCTCGTTGCGAACGAGGTGCTCTCCCAGCTGAGCCACGCCCCCACACCAGAATATTATAACATATTGCTGCAGTAGGGGTCAGGCTTTCTTTGTTGCATTTATTTTGTGTTGAGGTGGGAACTCCTGAGGTATGTCGACTGATCAAAAAAGGAATACCGTCATCGGTATTGATGCTGCTGCTAACAAAAATTACCCGTCGTAGGTGGTTACTGTCTATAGATGACGATAAATAGTCCTTACTGAGACTCCAAGCCTTTCGGCAGCCTTTGTAACCTGGTCATTGCATTCACTGAGTACGGTTCTGATTATTTTTCGTTCCAGCCGGGTCAGTGCCTCTCTTAACGTTTCTCCCGGCAGCAGGGAACATTCTGCTGGTTTGATCGGTTCTTCACAAAATACAAAATGTTCAGGAGATATATAGCGTTCGCTGCCGCTCAAAACTACTGCCTGTTTAACGGCATTTTCCAGCTCTCTGATATTGCCCGGCCAGTGATAGCTTAAAAGCTTTCTTGCAGCTTCAGGACCCAGCAGAGACGGGTTTTCTTTTTCTGAGTAACGGTTTATAAAATACTGGGCCAGAGGAATAATATCTTCATGTCTTTCCCGTAAAGGGGGCAGCTCGAGATTGATGACATTTAAGCGATAAAAAAGATCTGCCCGGAATTCTCCCCGTTCAACCATGGCTTTTAATGGTTGGTTGCTGGCAGCAATAATGCGTACATCGACCTTGATCGGTTTACTGCCGCCGACGCGGAGAAATTCTCCTTCCTGCAAAGCCAAAAGCAGTTTCCCCTGGGCGGAGGGGCTTAATATGGAAAGCTCATCTAAAAACAAGGTTCCCTTGTCAGCCATTTCCAACTGCCCTTTGCGCTGCTGAGCAGCACCGGTAAAGGCACCTTTTTCATAGCCAAAAAGTTCGCTTTCGATCAAATGTTCAGGCAGGGCAGCACAGTTAAGCCAGATGAAAGGACCTTCTTTGCGGCTGCTGTATTGATGAACAGCTTTGGCCACCATACTTTTCCCGGTGCCGGTCTCACCATATATCATCAGTGTATGGTCGCTTTTAGCAATTTTCTTCAGCATGGTTTCAATTTTCTGCATTTGCGGATTATCACTGCATAGCAGATTACCGGGCAGTTTTTTGCTGATCAAAGCTCGCAGGCTTCTGTTTTCTTCCATCAGCTTCCAAACCTTTAATGCCCGATTGACCGAGGCATTCAGTTCATCTATCTCAAATGGTTTGGTCAGGTAATCAAAGGCTCCCAGCCGCATAGCTTCAACTGCTGTTTTGATCGTAGCAAATGCAGTCAGCATTATAATAATGGCATCAGGATCTTGTTCTCGGATCTTTTTTAATACGTCCAAGCCGCCTATCTTAGGCATCCTGATATCCATAATGGTCACGGCAACCTTATTATGATGTAAAAAACTAAGGGCTTTATGGCCGTTGTCTACGGTTATCACATCAATATCAGCTGAGCGCAGTACTTTTTCCAACAGCAAGCGGATGTTTTCTTCATCATCGACAACCAGGACAACAAGTTTTTCAGTCTTTTCATTCATGAGTCTGCACCTTCTCTCTGACAGGAAGCCTAATAATAAAAACTGAACCTTCTCCCGGTTTGCTTTTCACTTCTATATATCCGTAATGCTGACTTATTATACTGTGGACAAATGCCAGGCCCAGTCCGTTCCCCTCCAGCCTGGTAGTAAAAAAAGGGTCAAATATGCGTTCAATTATATCCGGCTCGATTCCAGAACCGGTATCAACTACCCTGATCCTTACCCAGTCACCTTCCCGGGCAGTATCTATCTTGATATATCCGCTGTTATCCAAAGACTGATATGCATTATATAATAAATTCATCACCACCTGCTTAAGTCTTTCCGCTTCGCCCCAGATAAGGGGCAGGGAAGGTTCAGTTTTTAAATCCACATAAGTCTGGGGCATATATTTTTCCATAATAAAGTCTTCTACAGATTGTTTTACCACATCGTTTACCTGCAGCGCATAATAAGGATTGGATTGGGGATTGCGGGCAGTGTTGAGTAATTCCTGGCTGAGCCTGCTGATTCGGTCTACTTCTTTGTTAATAATATCCAGGTACTCCTGGTTCGGATCAGCAGGGTCCAGATCATTTTGAATGATCCTGGCAAATCCTTTTATAGTACTTAAGGGGTTCCTTAACTCATGGGCAATACCAACGGCCAATTCCCCCACTGCAGTCAGTTTTTCTTTTCGCTGCATGATTCTTTCTGTGAGACGCTTTTCAGTCACATCTTCTACCAGCATGATGATCCCGATATGATTGCCATCTTTATCGCGCAGCACCGATATATGGGGATTGAGGATTACCTGCTTGCCATTCCACATGCAAAAGCTTACATCTTGTCCGCAGAAAGTCTTTCCGGTTTCCAATACATGCTTGAATCTCAGCTGCATACGGGTTTCTTCCTCAACAGCCATCTTATGGTAGTATAGGCTGCCAAGCGCCTTTTCTTTAGATATATCAAACATTATTTCAGCGGCTTTATTAAACCTGTAAACACAACCTTCGGCATCGGTTACTATTACTGCGGTGGCAATACTTTCCATAATCTGCTCGTCGTCCAGGGGAAAATGAATATGGCGCAAAAGATTTTCTTTATCTTTGCTCATGGTGTATTTTTTTAACATAGTAATTTTCCTTCCGTGACTGTGTGAAGGGACAATCATTTCTATTCTATTAATGCCTTATGAGCTGTTACTATTGTATATACGTCCCTGGCAATCATTAGCACTTATTTATTTCATAACCGAAGTTATAGGGACAGTTTGAGCAATATTTAGCGGTAGTTTAGTGGAAATATTATTTGTCTCGGAAAACTGGCCGGCGATTTTCCATAAAGGCAGTTGCCCCTTCTTTTATATCAGCGCTTTGCAGACACTTTAAATTCTCCTCAACGGTGAAAAGTTCAAATTGCTTATCAAGTAAAGTGATGCTGTGGATCATTGTAGCTTTAGCTGCTCTTACAGCTATAGGGGCATTTCTGGCAATTGTTTTAGCAGTCTTTAAGGCTTTTTCCAGCAGTTCTTCATGATCAAATACTTCGTTCACAATTCCCATTGTACAGGCCTGCTGTGCTGTATACATTCTGCCAGTCAAGGTCATTTCCATAGCTTTATGCTTGCCTACCAGGCGGGGAAGCCTTATTGTTCCACCTGCAGCAGCAATTAAACCGATTTTAACTTCCGGAGTTCCTATCATTGCTCTTTCAGAAGCGTATACTATATCACAGGCTAAAACCATTTCACAACCGCCTCCTGCTGCATAGCCATCAACAACTGCGATTACCGGCTTGCTACAAAATTCAACCCGGTCCATAAGCTGCTGGACTTCCAGAGTTTTTCCCTTAAGCCATGAAGTATCGGCAGCATCGCCGGAGTTTAACAGTCCAATATCATATCCGGCAAAAAATATTTTGCCCGGAGCACCTTTAATGATGATAACTCGAACATCATCATTCGTTTCTATTTCATCCATTACACTATGAAAATCATTTATAAAAGCAGGGTCTATCATGACTTGTTTAAATTCAATCAAGGCAATTTTCTCATTTTTTTCCCAACTAACCTTTTCAGCCATTTGGATTCCTCCTCACTGTTTCTCTTAAATAAGGCTTAATTTTAATACATCAGTTTTTTGAATTCGAATTTCAACCAATCACGAAAGTCCGGATGGGCAATATTTATTAGCTCTTCAGCACGGGAATTTATGCTGCGGCCTTTTAGAAATACTATTCCATATTCAGTAACTACATATTGTACATCTGCCCTGCCGACTGCCACAAAATTGTTTAAAGCAGGCACTATCTTCGATTGGAGTTTTCCTTCCGTATCCGTGTATGTGGAATAGGCAGCTATAAAGGATTTACCTCCTTTTGACTGCCAACTGGCTTCAACAAAACTGCTCTCACAGGCAGTATTGGTAAATTGCCTATATGCAGCCTGCTCTAATGCACATTGACCGGAAAGGTCCACTTCCAAAGCAGTGTTAATGGAAATTAGTTTATCATTTAAAGAGGCTTTGGCTGGATCAATGATTGTTTGTGCTCCCCACAGTTCGATTAAGGGGTTTTTATCGACAAAGTCGTATAGTTCCTGTGAACCTAATACAAAGGAAGCCAGCCATTTGCCGGACATATAAGTTTTTTCCCGGCAGGTTATTACCCCTTCAAGATATAACTCCCTATAACTGTCGCATAACATTTCAGTGTGAACACTTAAATCCTTCTTATCACTTAAGAATTTACCCAGAGTATTGGGAATGCTTCCACTGCCCAACTGCAGACAAGCTCCATCAGGAACTTGCTCAGTAATATAACCGGCAATTATTTCGTCTTCTTTGGTTAGGGGAATTTCCGGCAGGCAGTAGAGAGGGGAGTTATTTTCAATAACAGCAGTAATTTCACTGATATGCAACTGGTTATTTCCATAAGTACGCGGCATTTTTTCATTTACTTCCAATAAAATTTTAGGCCGCTGCGGTTGTCTGGTAACTGCAAAAGCATAATCGGGGTTAATGCCAGTGCTGAAGAATCCATGTTTATCCATTGGAGAAACGGTAAACATGACAACATTAAAACTATCTTCTTTAAATTTTCGATCATCCAGTTGAGCGTTAATTTTTTCGGCTGTTTCAGGAGCGTGAATCTCCGGGCATTGAACATTTAAAGCATCTACATATATTAGTTCACGAAAATCCCCGCTTTTTATTTGTTTGACAAGGGCTGCAATCAGTCCAGGTGGCTGCCCATTGGCCAGCGGAACAATTATCCTGTCACCATTTTGGATCAATTTAATCGCCTCATCCGCAATGGTTAGTTTTTGTTTATATATTTCCTGCCAGTTGCTCACTTCTTATACCTCCTTTATTTCTTAACCTTCTGCCGAGGCCCCATAAGTGCTGCTGCTATCATATTCAACTGGATATCATAAGTACCGCCGCCGATTTCTATAATTTTGGCATCCCGGTAACTTCTCTGTACCGGGTATTCACAACATACTCCATACCCGCCAAAGGTACTGATGGCCGCATCCGCATTTTTTACCAAAGCTTTGCTTAAAAAGGCTTTGCCCACCGAAATATCCAGTATGGCGGGTATCTGGTCCGTATCTACCAGCCAGGCCATCCGGTAAAACAAGTATTTGGCTGCTTCAATGTCGATTTTCATTTCCGCCAGTCTATGGCGTACGGACTGGAAATTACCGATGGGCTCTCCGAATTGGATCCTTTGGGCTGCATATTCCTGGCATAATTTTAGATTGTATTCCATGGCGCCGATGGCAAAACCCATGCCGATTCTTTCCCAGTGCAGGGTAGTATTGGCCACCAATGCACCCATGCCTTCTCCGCCCAGCAGATTTTCTTCCGGAATGATGCAGTCCTCGAAAATTAGTTCACTGGTAGGGGAGGAGCGCATGCCCATTTTATCGATTTTCTTTCCCCGACTGAAACCGGGAAAGTCTTTCTCGAAAATGAAAGCACTGATTCCCAGAACTCCTTTAGTGGGATCAGTTATAGCCAGGACGATGCCCATATCACAGAAGGGACCATTGGTAATTAACATTTTGGTCCCATTTAAAACATAATGATCACCTTGTTTAACCGCCCGGCTGCGCATTTTAAAGGCATCGGAACCTGAGTCAGGCTCGGTCAGGGCAAAACAGCTGATAATATCACCGGAAACTATACCCGGCAGATATTTTTGCTTCTGCTGTTCAGTTCCATGCTTCAGGATGCCTACCGTTCCAATCCCATCAGATGCACCCCAGGACAGAAGTGATCCAAGACAGCCTCCGCCTCTGGCGTATGCCTGCCTGGTAATAAGTATATCTATGCAATTATGATTTAATCCGCCATATTCCTCGGGTACAAATGATGCCAGCAGGTTTAAACCGGCCATTTTCCTCCACACTTCCGCGGGCAGAAAAGTTTGGTTTTGGTCCATTTCCAATGTTAAAGGAGCTACTTCCCGGCGGGCGAAATCTTCTACCATTTCAACCATTTGATGTTGTTCTTCTGTTAAGGTGAAATCCATTTAGGTTCTCCTCCTTTTCACAATAACCCAGGGGAGGCAGCTCGCAGTTTGCACTTTGAGCCGCCTTACTTCCCTGAAAAAGCCTAATCAATCACCGGCACAAAATGTGCTATATCCAGAATAGTATTAGTAGTTTTTTCTGCAAAAACTGCCTTAACTCTCATGCCTATAGTGACCTGATCCGGATCTATTCCGGATACAATGTGGGCAAAGGGTGTATCAGCACCGTCTACCTTTATAAGAGCTAAAATATAGGGAGCTTTTAAAGGCAAATGCCTATCATTATAATTTACAATGGTATAATTTGTAATGATGCCTTCATTGCCAAGCTCCACCCAGTTCTCATCTAATTTAGCAAGGTCTTTTTCACAGAATTCACGGGGCGGGGCATAAACTTTATCACATTTAGGGCACTTTACTCCCAGAATTTTCTTATCATCTCTCAGAGAAATAATAAACTTTGAACCTACTCGTCCTGCAAAGTACTGAACTGGAAGAACCATCTTGCCAGGCATTACAAAACAGTCTGCAGTATCCTCTCTTCTTATTGCCATTGTCACACCTCCTTAATCATCAATCTCAAAGTAGAGCAAATCATCAATCCCAGCGTTTCTTACTTCATTCCAGACCGGTCTGACCCGCATTCCTCTTTGAATACGATTAGTATCCTTAGGGTTCAGGTCAAAGGACAGGCATTCACCCGGAGTGGTGCCATCCATCCACAGATATAGTGTGACATAAGGTGTGGAGCGGACCTTGCCGGTAAGTGGGTCCGGACTGGCATAATATACAATATCCATATTAGCTACTGTTCCATTGGGCCCTACTTCAACAAAATCGTCAGAACGAACCACACACTCGGCGCAGACTTCCCGGGGCGGTATCTGAATACGGCCACAGGAGGGACATTTGGCAGCGTAGAACTTTTTATTCATTAAACCTTTAAACCATTGGCCCATATGGGCACCGGTAGCAAAACGCTGATTTATAGAAGGCATAGCTTTTATGGAGATGAATTCCTCGGCCTGTTCTTCACCAGCTAAGCTGAATTTTTTAAATGCCTTGGGCAGAATATTAGTCATTACACTAATATCACCTTTTACTTTGAATTTTCCGGCAAACATGGCGGCATTCAAATCTATTCTGCCCAGACTTCCGCCCACAAAGGTTTCGGCATCAGTCTTTATGCTTGCTGAACATTCCGGTAATTCACTATCAATTTTTTCTGCTTTCAGAGTGCCGGCCTGAATTGCAACTAGCCATATTCCGCCGCCTTCGCCGGTTATATCATAGCCGATTGTTACATCCACATCCTGTACTTTTTCGGGTATAAAACGCTCGGGCATAGTAGCAAATACAGCCTCTGCATTGGTTCCAAAGTATTCCGCCATTTAACCCACCTCCTGCCAATCTAAGTCTTTTTCAAGCATAATCAGTACTGTCCACATAGTCCCGCCGAAACCTGAGGCCAGGCCGTGCTTAACTTCTTTTTTGATCTGATGGGGACCGGCATCGCCCCTGATCTGGAGTGCTGCTTCAGCTGATCTGGCCATAGCGGTAGCTCCTATGGGATTGGCAGAAGTTACACCGCCCGACGGGTTTAAGGGCAGCTTGCCGTCTATGTTCAAGTCTCCATTTTCTACCATTTTGATATGCTCATCACCATCAAGGAGCAAAAATTCCCTGATCCAATCAAGGCCCCACCAGCTGGAAGGATCATACATTTCGAAAACATCGAAGTATTCAACCGGGTCAGTAATGCCATTACGCTCAAAGAGTATTCTTGCTGCACGATGATGGCTGGTTTCCGGCTTTTCCCAAGCGTAATTGTTGGCTACCATTTCTTCTTTGTGGACTGCAATATGATCCCTTATCCATACAGGGCGGGAACATATTTCCCTGGCTTTTTCTTCAGCAGCAAATATCATGACACAAGCACCATCACTTTGGGAACACATATGGATTAACCTCAGTTCTCCTACCAGGGGCGGGGAAGCATTCATAAGGTCTTCCAACTGCTCATATTCGAGTCCGAACCTTCTATGGGCCCGCGGATTAAGGGCGGCGTTTTTATCCATCATAATACGGTGCTTCATAGCTGCTCTTCTGGAACGCTCCCCGCCAAATTCGTCAATCAAAAGATTGGCTTCTGCGCTGGTAAGGGCGCCAGTCTGTAAGTGACGATACCACAGAGGGTCAGCCATATTGGTAATACCTGCGGTAGTACTGCCTGCTTCCTGCAATTTCTCAAAACCGATGGCCATAACTACATCGTACAAACCTGATGCTACCAGGTTATCAGCGGCACATACCACCGTTGCTCCGGTAGTTCCGCCGGTAGTTATTCTAAAGGCAGGCTTGCCGTAAGAACCGGTCCCCAGTACATGCCATAGGTCAGGCTGGTGAACGCATTCGAATAACTCCATATTACCGTGTACAACACAATCTATATCATCCAAAGTAAGGTTGGCATCATTAAGTGCTGCCCGTACGGCTTCATTTATCATTTCCGGCTGGTTTTGGTATTCTTTGTGACTGGAGTATTCGGTTTGGCCTATTCCAACAATAGCAACATTGCGATTTTTCTTCGCCATTAAGACACCTCCTATCTCTCCAGTACCAGAACTGTTTGGAATTGCCCGGCACCCCCGGTAGTACTGTGAACTACTGCGCAGTTCACATCTGAAGCCTGATGCTCACCTGCCTGGCCTTTAAGCTGCAAAACGGCTTCTGCTGCTCCGTAAAGTCCCCCAATCATCAGCGGCCTGCCGGTCAGCATACCGCCGGAAAGATTAACATTATATCTGGCCGGGCCATTTTCATCCAGGAAGCGGCCTCCCTGGCCATCTTCACATAAGCCCAATCCTTCCAGCCACATGGGCTGCTGATAGGCATAGCAATCCATTAGTTCGACCAAATCAACCTTTTTGGCAGGGCTGGTTATTCCCGCCATCTTATAAGCCTGGGCGGCAGCTTTTTTCAGGGCAAAACTTACTGACAGGTCACGATCACCTAAAAAATAACTGTCCATACAATTACCGAAACCGGTTATCCATACCGGATTATCAGTAAACTCATAGGCTCTTTCCTCGGAAGCCAGCAGCAATCCTACCGCACCATCTGATACAGGATAAGCATGCAAGGTTCTGATGGGGTCACAGAGCATAGGCGAGTACATTACATCACCGATTTCCAGTTGCTTGGTTTCATTGGCATAAGGATTCCTGGCTGCCCATTGTCTTGCTCTGACTACGATCTTGGCCAACTGCTCCTCGGTAATTTTTGCTTTTTGCATATAGGCTCGGGCTTGGAGCCCGGCAGCATTAAGGTAATCTAGGCCCAAACATCTGCAATAGAAAGGATCGTAAGCCAGGTTTGCATTCATATTACGGCTTTCGGCTTGGGACTCCTTGCAATGACCTGGCAGATAAACCAAATCATCGTGGCCGGAAAGGATTAGAGCCATTGCATATCCTATCCCATTAAGCCCTTCCTGAGCCATTTTATCCTCTCCCCGGTAATGACCGCCAATAGCATCGCAAACGCCATTATTGGAGATGGTGCGGGCGTCAAAGAAATCATCGGAACATGAAACTATATCGAATACTCCATTTTCTCCAAAGGTAAAGCCTGTTTGCTTCTGAAGATCTTCCAGGACATCCAGTAGCATACCCTGAAAACGTTTATACCAGATATCAGATTCAATTCTGTGCTGTGCAACTGCACAAATAGCAACTCTTTTCATCTATATTCCTGCCCCCTTCTATGTTTTTTTCTAAATTGCTATTGTTAAAGTGCTTTTTCACCTTAGACATAACCGCACTTGAACCACCCCCCAAGTAATTAAAAATAAATACTTTTTCCGCAATCAGGACGAAGAACAATTCTCGAACATCGGTAGTTTAAATTGGATTATAGAGTTAAGGACTTGGTCCCGGTAATCATACGGGCAATTATTTCATTTAATACCTGGTCAGTGCCGGCGCCTACCGTAGCGAGCTTAGAGTCCCGCAGAGAACGTTCAATTTTATATTCCCGCATTAATCCGTAGCCGCCGTGGACCTGCATACCGTCTATAGCGCTTTCCATGCAAGTTCTGCCGGTAAAAGATTTATACATTGATGCTTCCAAAGGTGCAGGGATGCCACTATCTTTCATCCAAGCCACTTTATACAACAAAAGCTTTGATATTTCATAATTAACTTTCATGCGTACCAGCATTTCTCTGATTTGCGGATACTTCACTATAGGATGGCCAAACTGGATTCTCTGCTGGGCATATGAATTGGCCAAATCCACATTATAGCCCATCATTCCTGTCCAACTGGCGCTAAGTATGGATCTTTCATATTCAAGGTTCATAGCCCCAACTTTGGTAAAGCCTTCACCTTCTTCCAACAGGCGGTTTTCCACCGGTACCATGCAGTTTTCAAAGATCAATTCTGAAGTTTCTGATCCGCGCTGGCCAATTTTATCCAGTTTTTTACCTGTACTGTAACCGGGGAAATTTTTTTCCACTATAAAAGCGGAAACGCCCCGGGCTCCTTTGCTTTTGTCGGTGGCTGCAATTACAATTGCCAGGTCAGCAACAGGTCCATTGGTGATGAACATCTTGGTCCCGTTTAAAACATAATGGTCTCCTTTGCGAACTGCTGTACACTGAACATTGACAGCATCTGATCCCACATTTGGTTCGGTAAGGCCAAAACAGGTGATACATTCGCCTGTGGCAATTTTGGGCAGGTATTTTCTCTTCTGTTCGTCATTTCCACAATAAATAATAGGTACAGTTCCGATGGAAAGGTGTACCCCCCAGGCAAGTGCACTTCCGGTATCTGCCCCGGCATGGCCGGCGGCTTCCATCATAATTGCGGTATCAAGTACGCTCAGCCCGGCACCTCCATACTCTTCAGGAATTAACAATCCGCACCAGCCTAATTGACGCAGTCTGTCCCAAAGCCACCATGGAAAATTATCACTTTCATCAATTTCAACCGTACGCGGTTCCCATTCATTTCGGGTAAACTTGAAGACTGTATCGTGAAGCATTTTTTGCTCTTCTGTAAGGGTGAAATCCATTTCGTTACCTCCTCTGTAATTAGTCAAAAATTTTTGACTAATTAATATAAATAGTTATCATGCCTGAATTTAACCATGCAGCTAACTACCCGATGATCAATTATTCCTCCTTTCCATATTTATTAAAGCAAGCCTTGTGCCAACCGATAAGAAGCCCATCGAGAAAGGTTTTTGCAAGATAAGTAAGCTGATTATTTGATACTTCCTGACATAAATGTCATAAAAGCAGCTCATGCTCATTTGCCGCATTAAAAAATGCCATCGCAGGAATGACAGTGCTGCCAGAATTGTGACATTAATGGCATTGGTTAATTTGAGTAATGAGGAATAATAATTAATAAAGGGCAGGAGAGGGAAGTGTGCACTTCCCGATTACTGCCCTATAAGTAAAAAATAGTTGGCTGCATTATTAAGTATGTCTAGGTTTTAAATGCTGTATTACTAAATTGTAAGTTTCCTGGCTTCAAATTTTAACCAGTCCCTGAAGTCAGGGTGGGCAATGGCAATAAGTTTTTTGATACGCATATTGATACTGCTGTTTTTTAGATAAGCTATGCCATATTCAGTAACAATATATTGAACATCTGCCCTGCTGACGGACATGATATTTTTTAGGGTTGGAACTATTTTGGACTTCAGATTGCCTTCTTTGTCGGTATAGGTGGAATAGGTGCAAATAAATGCCTTGCCGCCTTTGGACATGGCACTGGCTCTTACAAAATCAAGCTGTCCGCCAATACCTGTATACTGGCGGTAAGCTATTGATTCTGATGCACATTGCCCGGAAAGGTCAACTTCAACAGTAGTATTAATAGACATTAACTGGTCATTTAAACTGGCCACCGCAGGATTATTTACCAGTTCGGTCCCGCACATATAAATCAGGGGATTTTCATCTATAAAATCGTATAGCTGCTGGGAACCAAAAACGAAAGTTGCCACCCACTTATCAGGCATGTAAGTCTTTCTCCTGGAAGTTATAACTCCCTGATAATATAGATCTACATAACTGTCACATAACATTTCGGAATGAACGCTTAAGTCTTTCTTGTCGCCCAGGAATTTAGCAACCGCATTGGGTATTCCGCCAATACCCAACTGGATGCATGATCCGTCAGGAATATGATCAGTAATACTTCTGGCGATAGCTTCATCTTCTTTAGTAACGGGAATATTGGGCAGGCAAAACAGAGGCAGATTGTTTTCCACTACGGCATCAACCTGGCTGATATGCAGATGGTTGTTGCCATAGGTTCGGGGCATATTTTCGTTTACCTCAACCAATATCTTGTGGGGATACTTTTGGGTTGCCACAGCATAAGAATGATCGGGGTTAGTTCCAGTACTGAAAAATCCATGCTCATCCATGGGGGAAACACAATGCATGGAAATATTAATCTTGTGATATTTGGTTTGCCTGCCTTGTAATGACACATTTTCTTCCACAATTAATCGTGAAGAATCAGAAAAACGCATGGGAACGAAATCAGTAATACCGCTGTTAACAGCCCAGCGGTTAACTGGAGTAACGTAACTGGTGCCGCCGGTAAGCTTACCTTGTATGTCGGGCGCAATTATATCAAAACAACGCACATTTAAAGCATCAATATATAATATATCTTTTAGTTCATCTTCTTTTATTTTCCTGGCCAGGGTTGATATTAATCCAGGCGGCAGCCCATTTCCCAGAGGAGAAATAACTTTGTCGCCGTCTTTTACGAAGTTTTTTATTGCCTCTTCGGGGACCGTTAGTTTCTGTTCATACATTTGCTGCCAACGATTCATACTCTCCCTCCTATCTTTGTATTCAGGGAAAACGGGAAAACTTTTATTTCAAAAGGATTTGTGCAGCAATATTTTTGTTGATCTCACTGGTGCCGCCGCCAATTGAAGCAAGCTTCCAATCCCGGAAAAACCTTTCAACCGGAAACTCTTTCATTAATCCATAACCACCATGGATCTGGACAGCTGTATCAGCATTGCGGCCTACCAAATCTGCCAGGAAGAATTTGCTTAAAGAAGTTTCCTTGAGGCAGAAGATATTGTTGTCAATCATCCAGGCTTGCTGATATACAAGTAATTTAGCGGCTTCTATACC
>JAAZFJ010000200.1 GCA_012511795.1 Syntrophomonadaceae bacterium | reverse complement strand
TCTTTTATGGCAGCCGGAAAACTCTGTTCTTCAATAATAAAATCGATATAATTTTCTGCCGTTTCCGTGTGCAGATATTCAACCGCTTTATCATAGGCTCTGAAAACCGCTGAAATTTTCTCCGGGTATTCAAATATAGTGCTTTCCATAAAGGCAATAGCACCGGCTTTGTTCTTAAGCTCGGCAGTACTGCTTAAAATAAGGGCTCCATTTTCGATGGCCAGACCGGACATGGGTTCAGGTAAAATGGCGGCAGTTACTTTGCCTCCCTGGAGCATTTCCAGGCGGGTAGGCAGCGGAGGAATGGCGATTTTATTCACATCTGAAGGCTTAAGTCCCGCAGCTTCCAGCATTCTATCGGTGGTATATTCCATGATGGTATTGGTGGATAAGCCAATATCTTTGCCCTTAAGCTCTGCTACTGAATTGATACCGGAATCTTCCCCCCCCATCAGTGTGATATCACCATCATTACGGGAAATCATCCTCAGCTTGATCCCTCCTTCATTAGCAAATAAAACGGCTGCCATATCGGTAATCACACCGTCCAATTTTCCGCTTTGCAGGGCGCTGTCCCGATCTTTGGCACTAGAAAAGTGCTCAATATTTACCTTAACTCCTTCTTGTTCATAATAGCCGTTCTTCTGGGCAATTAGAAAAGGTATTGATTCAACATCAGGCATGACACCGATATTGATTACAACATTATCTGACTGGCTGCCCTTTTCTGCAGTATTTTGACTGCAGCCAGCGGCTCCCAATACAAGAACCATGATCAAGCAATAAATAATCAGTTTTTTGATTTTTTCCCCCTCCATTTCAATCTTAAACTTAAATATTTCCTTAAGTATCCGAGGATAATTATAATATTTCACATGGGAAAAAACCATCATGTTCTAAGTTTACTGGGTGGCACATATATTCCTATGCATTGAATTAGCTTCTTGAAGAGTAAAAAATATCAGTTATTAAATTTCCCCGATTTAGAAAAATGATCGTAATTGTACGCAAATTTATTCAGCTCTATGTTATAATAACTAAGGATTTACGCAGTTATCATTTTGATAGTTATGAATGAGTGCGTTTATTGCCATACTAATGAGGAAGATAAAATTTAAACAAGTTTGTAACTAAACAAGAAAAAATTTTATAAAACCGAAAATAATATTTCCAAACCCAGCATATTACTAAGGAGGCACTACACATGTTAGGAGATTATGCAGCTCTGGGACTATTCTTTTCATTGACATTGGCATTTCCCATCGGTGCTATGGCTGCCGCCTGGCTCTTTCGGCCGAAACCTAAGGCTGACCCTTCCCATGAAAAATTCACTACTTATGAGTGCGGTGTTGACACCGTAGGAAGAACCTGGTCCAGGTTTAAAATCAATTATTTCCTCTATGCCCTGGTTTTTTTGATTTTTGACGTGGAAACAATTTTCCTGTATCCCTGGGCCGTGAAGTTTCAGGCATTAGGTCTGTTTGCTTTTATTGAAATGATCATATTTATTGCCATCCTGATGGTTGGCTTATGGTATGCATGGAAGGAGGACGCACTGGAATGGCACTAGAAAATGACACAGACAAAACTGCAGAAAAAGATGTGGAAGAACTGGCTAAAAACAATATCCTGGTGACTACTTTTGAAAAGTTATGGGACTGGGGCCGGGCCAGGTCCTTCTGGCCTTTAAATTATGGCTGCAACTGCTGTCCCATTGAGGTTATGGCAGCAGGTGCCGGCCGCTTTGACCAGGCCAGGTTTGGCTACGAAGTTGTCAGGGCTGTTCCCCGGCAGGCGGACTTGCTGACGGTGGCAGGGCCTATTACCATTAAAATGAAACCGGCAGTTGAAAGAGTGTGGGCACAAATGCCGGAGCCTAAATGGGTGATTGCCATGGGAAACTGCGCCATCAGCGGCGGGCCTTTTAAAGATGGATACAGTGTTTTGCCGGGAGTGGATTCCATTATTCCGGTGGATGTATATATACCGGGATGTCCGGTGCGCCCTGAAGCCTTGTTTCACGGCATGCTTGAACTGAAAGAAAAAGTCCAGAAGGGCAAATACCGGAGGAGTTGATCAAGTGACTATGGATACAAAAAAATTAACGGAAGAATTGAAAAACCAGTTTAGCGATAAACTTACTCTACAGGAAGATAAATTCTTTCTGAAGTTTATAGTGGAAAAAGATGAATTACTGAATATCATGAGTGTGCTCAAGGAAAAATACGGATTTAACCACCTTGCTAATGTGACATCAGTAGATTATGGTGAAGAATTCGAATTGGTTTATCATTTATACTCTATTCCGGAGAATCATAAAATTTGCATAAAAACTCGTACCCCCAGAAATTCTGCTCAGGTGGATTCACTATTTGGTATATGGCCTACTGCAGATTGGCAGGAAAGGGAAGTCTATGATTTAATGGGTATTACCTTCAAAGGACATCCTAATCTTGTCCGGGTGTTGCTGCCGGAGGATTTCACAGGTCATCCGCTGCGTAAAGATTTTGTAAAGAAAGGATGATAAGCGTTGTTTGAGGCAGATATATATACCGTAAATGTGGGACCAGTACATCCCAGTACCCACGGCGGTCTCCATGTGGAAGCTGTAATGAGCGGCGAGATCATTCAGGATGTTATTGTACATCTGGGGTATGTACATAGAAGTGTGGAGAAGATTGCGGAAGGCAAAACTTATCAGCAGTTTACTCCTTATGCGGCTCGTATTGATTATCTGGCTACCAATCTTCCGGTTCTGGGCTACTGCCAGACTGTGGAAAAAATGCTGGGCATCCAGGTGCCGGAGAGGGCTGAATATATCAGAGTAATCATGGCCGAACTTTCCAGAATTGCCTCCCATCAGATCGCTATTTCTGCAACGGCCATTGATTTAGGTGCCACCACCGGCCTGATGTATGGCATGCGTGACAGAGAAAGGATCATGGATATCTTTTCCATGACCGGCGGGCAGAGACTGCTTTCTTCCTATATTAGAATAGGCGGGGTGGCAGAAGACATTCCCGATGAGTTTATTCCCGTAGTGACAGGTTTTATCAATGATATCCCCAAGATGATGAAAGAATATGACGGTCTTATGACCGGAAATGAAATCTGGGAAGCCCGCACGAAAGGGGTAGGGATCCTCAGCAAAGAAGATGCTGTTGCCTATGGTGTGACCGGTCCTAATATAAGAGCTTCCGGTATCCCTTACGATATACGCAGGGCAGAGCCTTACGGAATATATGACCGCTTTGATTTTGAAGTTCCGGTTGGATCTGCAGGTGATTCACTGGACCGCTGGAATGTGAGAATTGCGGAAATCGGTGAAAGCGGCCGAATCATAAAACAGGCACTGGATAATATGCCTGATGGTGAGATTAAAGCTAAAGTTCCCAAGGTTATAAAACCGGAAGCGGGAATGGAAGTTTATCACCGCATCGAATCATCCAAAGGTGAACTGGGCTACTATATAGTAAGTGACGGCGGCACAAAACCCTATCG
>JAAZFJ010000199.1 GCA_012511795.1 Syntrophomonadaceae bacterium | reverse complement strand
CGCAGGGACTGATGCAAAGGCCGCATCCATTACATAGTTCTTCATCTATTTTCACCATAGTTCTTGATGTCATATTTGCTACCTCCTAAACTTAATGATGGGTGCCTTGTACAACTTTCAAACCTTTGCTTTCAATTGACTTCCTAATTTCTTCAATATGTGGACAAGGGGGGTAATCACTGTCCAACATCATACAGGAAGAAAGATGGACTGTCGTAAGTCCGTGTTTTATCAGACTTTTTACCAGTCGGGAAACGCGCCTTCCCGGGCATCCTCCACAGGTAAAAAAGCCGATGATCTCAGTATCATTCCCATATTCTTTAAAATGCAGCTTTTTTTTATTAAAAGCTTTAAAACAGGCTACACCCGGACAAACTTCAGAAACTGTTTCACAACGAACAATGGCTATTTTCTCCTGGACTGGTTTTTCGTTCCCTTCAGCAAAAGAAATATTTTTTTCTCTTCCCTTTCTCCCATCTTTCAGGGTTTCTTCATTGCGTACCTGTGCTTTAATATCTTTTTCTACTGTCTTTTTAACCATACTCCTGACATAGAGAGGTCTTTTTTCTGTTTCATTAAAAGGTTCCAGCATCCATTTCATAAAATAGTTCTCCTCCCCATAACTTCATAAAATACCTGCATATACAGCAGCCTTATCCAACAATATTTTTTGCTTTTATAAGTGAAGTTAAACTTGCATTTGCCAGTTCAGCAACTAAAGTATCCTGATCTTTGCCAGTACAGTAGAAATGGTTTATCAAAAAATATATTCTATAAGATTCACTATGTCAAATGTAATTTATCGCCGAAACTCTTTCATTAAAACTGCGCTTTATTCATATATATTAAAACGGAAACCTGTTCTGTTATTATTTGGTTATTTAATTAACACCATATTCACATTTTATAATATAATTAACTTGTTATAATATTTAGAACTTTCTTTCTATTAATTACAGCTGTTTATTTCACTCAAAGGAGGTGGCCAGATATTCCTTACTGTTTAAATTATTAGAAAAAAATAGGGGGAGTTATAAATGCAGAGATGGAAAGAAATGTATAAACAAAAACTAACTTCACCGGATGATGCTGCCAAACTGGTACAAAGCGGTGATATGCTAGTTTCTCCGTTATCAAACGGGCAGCCTCTGGCACTAATTAATGCAGTTGCTCAGAGGATCAAAAATGAAGAAGATCTGATAGGCATTAATTATGTAAGCGGCGTCGATGTCAGATGGTTTGACCTTTACCATCCTGATTTAATAGGCAAGGTAATAATTGACAGTGGTTTTGTAGGCCCGGTTGTAAGAGATTTTGTAGGCAAAGGCTTATTTACTTATACCCCGGTCAGACTGGGTGAATCGGTAGATATGGTTAACAAATGCCGTCAATGTGATATCGTTGGGCTGGTGGTGGCCCCTATGGATAAGCACGGTTTTTTCAGTACCGGTACCAACTGTGACTGGGGATGGGAAACATCCAAAAACGATTTAGTTCGTCATGTGGTTCTGGAAGTTAATGAAAATATGCCCCGTACCCACGGTACCAACCAAATTCACATCAGCGAAGTTGCATGCGTGGTGGAAAACACCATTCCCTTAGTCCAACTGCCAGATATCCCGGTTAATGAAAAAGATGAGTTAATCGGCAAATACATTGCCGACATGGTAGAAGACGGTTCCTGTATTCAAATAGGAAACGGCGGTATGCCCAATGCTGTAGCCAATTTTCTTATGGATAAAAAAGACTTAAGTGTTCATTCCGAAATGCTGGCTGATAGTATGGTGGATTTATATTATGCCGGTGTTATAACCAGCGCCAAGAAAAACTTCATGCCTTACAAATGGATTGCTACCTTTGCTCTCGGTTCCCAGAAGTTATATGACTTTATAGATGATAACCCATTAGTTGAAATGCACACCACCCGCTTCGTCAATGACCCTTATATTATAGGCAAAAACGATAAGATGATTTCCGTTAACGGTACATTGGAAGTAGATTTGACAGGCCAATGCGCTTCAGAATCCGTTTCCTTTACACAGCGCTCCGGAACCGGAGGACAATTGGACTTTGTCCAGGGGACCTGGCGCTCAAAAGGCGGAAAATCGTTTTTAACCCTTTACTCAACCTATGTAGATAAAGAAGGAAATGTACAATCCAAAATTAAGCCAACTCTAAGCAACGGTATCTTCACCACTGTTTCCAGAACAGATGTGCAGTATGTAGTCACTGAATATGGAGTTGCCAACCTGAAAGGCCAGAACTTAAGAACCAGAGTTAAAGAACTGGTCAGCATAGCCCATCCCGATTTCAGGGATGAATTATTGTTTGAAGCCAAGCGTCTTAATTTTATCCCCTAACTAGTACCCAAATATAATTTAAAAGTCCCAGACCGAACAAAAACACAAGAGGTTCAGGAACGAGGAAGTCCCGCGATTGAGCGAAATAAGGAACAGATACACACCTCATAAAGGAATATCCCTGAGTATAAAGATAACCAGACGGGGCTTGAGAAGCAACAAAAGAGACTCGACTTTCTTCACGGTTTGAAGTACCCGCTTCTTAGCGGGTACTCTTAGTTTCTGCCGGCAATCATTTCAATTGCTCTGATTACCGCCTTAATTTCTTCTTCAGTGGTAAAATAACCGGGGCTTAATCTGCAGGCTCCTGAATTTAAAGTGCCAATGGTTTTATGAGCCATTGGTGCGCAATGGGTACCCGAACGCATAATAATACCAAATTCATAATCCAGCATCATGCTTACTGCTCCACAGTCAATGCCGGCAATATTGAAAGCTACAACTGCCGTTTGTTTATTAACATCCCGGGGTCCGCATAAAGTCAGGCCTTTAATATCCTGCAAGCCGGTTAAAAGCAACTCTGTCATTGCTGATTCGTAATTATATATTTTATCTAAACCTGTATGGCTGATAAAGTTAATTCCAGCCAAAAGTCCTGCTATACCAGGAGTATTATGGGTTCCGCTTTCCAATAGATCAGGCATCATCTGCGGGTGTAGGAGGTGTTCTGATAAAGACCCTGTCCCTCCCTCTTTTAGCGGCTTTATTTCAATAGCTGGTTTTACATATAAGCCTCCAGTCCCCTGTGGACCGAAGAGGCTTTTGTGGCCGGTAAAAGCTAACAAGTCGATCTTTTGTTTTTCTACATCAATAGGCAGGACTCCCGCGCTTTGAGCAGTGTCTACCATAAAAAGCAATCCGCTATCTCTGGCAATTTGCCCCACTTCTCCAATAGGCATGATCGTACCGGTCAAATTGGATGCATGCAGCATGCAGATCATTTTGGTATGGGGTTTAATAGCCTGTTTAATATCCTGAGGATCCAGGCTTCCATCTGGTGAACATTGTACCGCTGTCCATTCCACACCTTGTTCTGCCAGAGCATATAATAGCCTGGCAACAGAATTATGCTCCATACTTGTGGTTATAACATGGTCACCTCTTTTAAGTATCCCTTTTAAACCAACATTAATAGCTTCAGTAATATTTGCCATAAAAGCAATTTGATTACTGTCACCAATATTAAAAAATTTTGCCAGAGCTTCCCGGGTATCAACCAGGATAGATCCGGATTTTAAAGATCGCTGATTACTGCCGCGCCCAGGATTGGCACCGATATTGCGGTTAAAGTTGTCAATTGCCTGGTATACTGTCTCCGGTTTGGGATAACTGGTGGCTGCATTATCCATATAAATTGTCTTCAT
>JAAZFJ010000198.1 GCA_012511795.1 Syntrophomonadaceae bacterium | reverse complement strand
ATTTTACAACTACTCTTATTATGAGATTGCTGACTGGTCTATCCGCCGGAGCTATCTATGCACCAGGTATGGCATTGCTGTCCAATTGGTTTGAACCTCAAGAACGCGGCAAAGCGATCGGAGCTTATACAGCTGGATTAGTGGCGGCTTATGCCGGTGGTTATTTTGTAGCAGCTCCCTTGGCTGCGGCATACAGTTGGCAGGTCGGAATGTTGGCTACATCTCTCCCCGTTTTCGTAGCCGCATTTATTGTTTTCAGGTATATAGAGGACAGACCGCAAGGTACGGCCAGTTTTGACGGTGCGATTGGTTTTCTGGGTGATGGCGCTGCCATGCCAAAACCGGCACCGGAAGGTGGATACAAGGGGCCGATCTTTATTACCGGTTCCTATATGGGTCATATGTGGGAATTATATGCATTCTGGGGTTGGATCGGAGCGTTTATGATGGCCTCCTGTACCGCTGTCGGAATTACCGGTGCAGAAGCAGTTGCCACAGGCGGATTACTGGCAGCTATCATCATTCTCGTTGGTGCACCTGCTGTGTATTTCCTGGGCCTGCTAGCCGATAAAATCGGCAGAACCAAGGCCATTATCATTGCGGCAACTTGCAGTCTGGTTCCTGAGTTCTTCTTCGGTTATATGTTTGGAATGCCCCTCTGGATGGTTGTAATAGTAGGTCTGTGGATCGGTTTTTGGGTTATAGCTGACTCAGCTATTTACAAAGCTGGCTTGACAGACATGATCTCAGAAAAGATCAGAGGAACAATTCTAGGCGTACAGTCTGCGGTCGGTTATTCAATGACTATTTTAGCACCTCTGGCATTTGGTGCTTTACTAGAAAAATTAAACGGCCCGGTTGCTTCTATAGACGCTACTGTTTGGGGGCCATGTTTTGTAATGTTGGGGATCGGCGCTTTAATTGCTCCCATTCTCGCTATGGCTACCCGCAAGTTACCACAGGCAAAATTAATGACCGGCGGCAAAATGTAAATTTAACCATTATAGACATTGGCGGTGATGTAATGCAAGACAAGCTATTGAATATTTATTGGCAAGAACAGTGTGCAGAGATGGTTCCGGAAATTAGTGAAGGCCTGAAAGTTGTCTTCCCCGGCTTGGAACCTTTTTATGCCGGGAGCAAGGAAGTTCCGAGTGAAAATTATGATCCATCTAGGTATCAATATGACGCGCTCGGCCTTTTGCAACATCTTCCCGAGGAAGAACTCTCGGTATGGATCGTAGCTGAAGATATTTATCATCCGGGATATAGATATCTCTATGGAGCTGCCTTACCCAATAAGGCGATAGTCTCTAGCTTTCGTCCGGATACTTTGGACGAACTGAAGAAAGAGGTCTGCCACGAAGTTGGCCATACTTTAGGGCTAGAGCATTGCCGAGGAAAATGTCTCATGCATGTCTCCCGCAATGGCAAAGAATTAGAGAAGAAACCTCTATTACTTTGCAGAAGGTGTCAAAAGACCATGGAAAAAGCTCTGCCAAAGACCGTCGATTTGAAAGATGCAAGACGTAGAACCAGCTTTTTTAAGCAATTTAGTTAAGGAGGTATTAACTAATGGCGAAAAACAATCCTGTCCCATGGCGAAAAAATGAGGATCTCGACAATTATGCAGTGGCAACCAATGTCCCTGTATGGATTGGCGGGAAAAAGGTGATCGCAGACCGAGTAGTAAAAACTGCCTGCCCTCATAACTGTTATGACACTTGCGGTTTGTTGGCCTATGTAAAAGATGAAAAGGTTATCAAAATCGAAGGTGATCCAGATCATCCCATCACCAGAGGACATTTGTGCCTGAAAGGTTATGCAAATGTTCAGAAGATCAACAGCCCTGACCGTGTCAAGT
>JAAZFJ010000197.1 GCA_012511795.1 Syntrophomonadaceae bacterium | reverse complement strand
TTTTTCCAATTGTTTCTTGACATTTAACCGCTGGACTCAACTTTTTAATAGAAACTATTCCCTTGTTTTTGAATTAATCGGAACATCTCCACTGTTATTCTTAAGCTCATCCAGGAATTTGCCAAACCATTCGATCAAGAAAGAATATAAATTTTCACCCCAGTCCAAGATCAAGCGCTGATAAAAGTCCCCCTCACTGGCGGCATAGGGTTCGATCTCCTCCAGTTCCTGTTTGAATAAGATAAGTTGTTCAATATGCTGTTCCACCTGTTTGATCCTCTGGCCAGGTTTCAGATGTGCAAAGAACATTAGCTTTACTGCCATTTCATACTTTACTGTCATTAGTTTGGGAGACTCCAGCATCCATTTCTCAAATACTTTATAACCTTTGGGAGTCAACTGGTATATTCTTTTATACCGTCCGTTATCAACGGTTTCCTCAGAACTGACCAGACCATTGTCTTCATGTTTTTTTAAAATCGGATAAATGCTCCCGTAAGAAGCATTATAAAACCATGAAGAACTCATACTGATGATCTTTTTAATTTCATAACCGCTTCTGGGACCAAAGCTAAGACATCCAAGTATAATATTTTCTACAGTTGTATTAGACAATACGCCACATCCTTATATATCATTTTGCTATATTCTTAAATTATCATAAATCAGCTTGATGTCAACACAATTATTTAGACAGTATATTCACTCTTACCGAAGAATTCTTTGTACCATAAAAAAATCGCCGTCAAGATCCATCTGTATCTTAAACGGCGGTCATAATATGCTCGTATTTAATGTTTAATTAAAATTCTTCGATAATCTCTGTTACCAAAAGCTCGATTCCCACGTATAAAGTGGAGCCGATAAAGCCCAAGGCCAATAAGCCAAAACTCATGTTGATCCAAAGTAATACCCGATTGCTGTTTAAAATGGTCAAGCCGATCAGGATGGTAATTATCGCAGGGATGATATTTAAAAATGGGGTGGGCAGCATGATCAGGATACTCATAAATACCACAACCAAAGATGCCAGGCGGATTTCTGATTCTCTAAGTACCTCCGGCTTACTGCTGTTGGAAAAGATATTTTCGATCTTTTCATACATTGGCAAGGCTTTGGTTTCAATTTTTCCAAGGATCGACTGGGATATCTTCCATTTACCTACCCGGCTGGGCACCCA
This sequence comes from Syntrophomonadaceae bacterium, assembly GCA_012511795.1. GTDB lineage: Bacteria > Bacillota > Syntrophomonadia > Syntrophomonadales > Syntrophomonadaceae > UBA1368. Next base: position 3,452 of record JAAZFJ010000197.1, on the reverse strand, counting down.
CAGCCTATTTCCCCCCAAAGCCAGCTGCATTGCCCAGACACACAGCAGTGCAGCTGGAAAAAAACCAATTCCTGGAGGCAATGGGATCGTCAAAGGTAAGGCCATCACAATAAACATTATGCCGAAGCTTTGTGAACCAAATGCATCTATTAAATCTTTTACGGTCAGGGTACGTTCTTTGTCCCCAATAATTTCGCGAATGATCTGGCTTGGTTTCTGTTCAGACTGATTCATTTAAGTAAACTGGCACTCCTCTCTTCAATCATCTTATTATATAACATCTGTTTCTTTTGCTCAATTTGCATATTTATTGGAATTACTCTTTACCCATAAATTTATTTGCTTTAAAGACTATAATATTCCAGTTCTTGGCCAGTCATATTTTAATAAATTTTACCTGACTACCAGTCAACTGGAATATAAAAAGACCAGGTGTGACGAATCACCTGGCCTTATGCTGATCATATTTAACCGTTCAAATTATAACTAGTTCAATAATTTGCAGCCTTCTTTAAAGGCCTGCAGATTTACCTCCAGGGCTTTGGCAGGAACAATTTCGGTGATGGCTTTTTCCATTTCTTCAGCAGGAATCCCTATGGCTTCACTTAACATTCCTACCAGGACCACATTGGCAGCACGGACATTGCCGCAACGGACAGCAATATCAGTAGCATCCACGATTACTGTCCGGGGAAGCAGGCTGGCAATTTTTTCATGGATCTCATCCGGGTATTTCACTTTGCCGCTCATGACCGGCAAAGGATTAACTCTTTCATTATTTATAATAACCATGCCATCAGGTTTTAAATAATCCAGCCAACGGGCAGCCTCGATTTTTTCAAATGCCAGAATAATATCTGCCTCACCTTTGCTGATGATCGGTGAATAGACCCTTTTCCCATAACGGACCTGAGAAACTACACTGCCGCCTCTTTGTGCCATGCCGTGTATTTCAGATACTTTCACATCATAACCCATTTGTACGGCTACCTGTGCAATGATGCGACTGGTAAGCAAGGTGCCCTGACCGCCAACTCCCACTATCAAAACATTAGTTACTTTGTCCTGCATCTTCCTGCACCCCCACTTCTTTAATCGCATTGAATTTACATACCTGCTCACATAATCCGCAGGCTATGCATCCCGGATTGATCTGGGCCTTTTTTTCATCATCGATAAATGATACTCCCGTACATCCTACCCTGATACATAATTTACAGCCGGTGCACTTTTCAGTATCAACGTAAATTTCACGGGTCGGTTTGGGTGTCGTATCAAGGAGTACACAGGGACGCTTGCAGATAATGACCGAAGGCTCCCGGCGTGCCAGTTCTTCTTTCAGTACTGCTTCCAGTTCATCTATTCTAAGGGGGTCTACCACCCGGATATGTTCAACTCCTATGGCACGAACCAGTTTTTCCAGGTCCAGCTTTTTCGTGGGCTGTTTGGTGATGGTAAAGCCGGTTGCAGGATGGTCCTGATGACCGGTCATGGCAGTGGTGTCATTATCCAAAATCATGACTGTTGAGGTCCCGCCATTGTAGACTACATCTACAAGGCCAGTAATTCCGGAATGGACAAAAGTAGAATCACCGATTACAGCAACTGTTTTGGCTGCATATTCAGCACCTCGTGCTTTTTCAATTCCCATGGCAGTACCGATGCTGGCTCCCATGCAAACGCAGGTATCCATTCCTTCCAGCGGGCTGATGGCTCCCAGGGTATAACATCCAATATCCCCTGCCACGATCAGGTGCATCTTACGAAGAACATGGAAAACTCCTCTATGGGGACAACCGGCACATAATAAGGGCGGACGGGCCGGCACTTCTTTTTCCAGGCCGAATCCTTCTGCTCCATTTTCGCCGTTCAGTTTTTGTTTTAAATACTCGGCACTATATTCGCCCAGCAAGGTAAACTGCTCTTTACCGATAACATCAATTCCCATGGCTTTCACCTGTTCCTCAATAACCGGTTCAAGTTCTTCTACTACCACCAGTTTTTCTACCCGAGCGGCAAAAGATTTGATAAGTTCTTTGGGCAAAGGATTCACCAAGCCCAGTTTTAAAACGGAAGCTTCAGGGAAGGCTTCCTTCACATATTGATAAGGCACACCGCTGGTGATAATGCCTAGTTTGGTATCGTTTATTTCCATTCTGTTTAAAGGGGTCGTTTCAGCATACTCCTGAAGCTTAAGCATGCGTTTTTCTACTTCAACGTGGCGGCCTCTGGCAAATCCCGGCAGCATAACATACTTGGCAGCATCCTTTTTATATGGCTTAAGTTCCACTTCCTGTTTATCCCCTGTTTCAACCATTGTCTGGGAATGGCACAGGCGCATGGTAAGCCTGAGCATTACCGGAGTATCAAATTGCTCACTGATATCAAATGCCAGTTTGGTATAATCAAGAGCTTCCTGACTGTCAGATGGTTCGATGACCGGTAATTTGGCAAAACGTCCATAACCCCGGTTATCCTGTTCATTCTGTGATGAATGCATCCCCGGGTCATCTGCTGAAATGATTACCAAGCCTCCATTTACCCCGGTATATGAAAAAGTATAGAGGGGATCTGCTGCAACATTTACACCTACATGTTTCATGGCCACCAGTGTACGGGCACCGGCAATTGAGGCACCCACACCAACTTCCATGGCCACTTTTTCATTAGGTGCCCATTCAGCATATACACCGGGAAACTGGGCAATGCTGCTTACAATTTCCGTACTGGGTGTACCAGGATAGGCGGTTGCTACAGTTACGCCTGCTTCATAAGCCCCGCGGGCAATAGCATCATTGCCGATCAGAAGTTTTTTCATTTATCCTTAAATCCTCCTTAACTCTTTACAGGTAAGATTATCAAAATTATAACCTCTCATCCCATGGAGCGAGAGGTTAATCCCTGTCTGCATAAAGAAATGATGATAGTTCAATTTGATAATAACACATCTATTTTAATACTGTAAACTGAATCAAATTGGCAATTTATCCGCTGTCCTCTCTTTGGTGGTATTCACATATAGCAGCCGCAATAATTTTAGCCATGGGGTAAACATGTACCAGACTGCCCGAATTGCTGGAAATGATATTCTGTCTGTCCTGATGGTTTCCCAAAACTCCGGTTATGGCATAATCCCCTACCGGGGGCAGCTTTTTGGCCAGAGCCTTGCCGGGTATAATGGCTCCTCTGCGAATTTTAATTTTGCCTATGTCATCAGCTTCTCCAACGGAAGCATCAATGGCGATTTTTATGCTGTTAGGATGTTTGCTGTTTAGCACTTCAATTTCTCTGCTGATATTTTTGGCATGCAGTGGCTGTTCAAGTCTTCCATATATCAGTGTCTGCGGGTTCATTTCTTTGACCATGGTCCCGATTAAAGGGCCAAAACAATCTAAGATATGCCGGTCTGAACCAAGACATATAAATACCTGCTCTGCCGGAAAGCCGGAAAA
>JAAZFJ010000196.1 GCA_012511795.1 Syntrophomonadaceae bacterium | reverse complement strand
GTTATAATCATTCAATGCAATCGCTGCCGAACAAAACAACAGCAATAATATTCCCGCCATAAATAATGAATTTAAATATCTATGATCAAGCCTGATTTTATTCAGATCAAAAATCAACATAAGAATAAAAGCCACGCAGCCAATAGATATATAAATCATCACGCAACACCACTGCTGTTTTATTTTGTAGACCAGTTTATCATTTAAAATTCATTTATTTTCTTTAATGCAAGAAATTATTATTAATACTGCAATAAATATATTGAAATAAACATAATTAATGCTTATAGGACTAATTACCCATTGTATACTTCACCATAAATCTTGGATTTCCTGCTTTTATTATGGATTAATTTGACAAAAATTAATTAAAATTAGAATTGAGTATGTATTTAATTCTTTTTCTTTTATGCTCATTTACCATTTCGGAGTCGATTTTTGACTTTTATTATCACAGGCAGGCTTGACTTCCTTAATTTTATATGATTTTTAAAACGATAAAACATGATTGTTTATTTGATATATAATTAGATACTAGCAGCTAAAGCAGGTGAATTTAAATGTCGAATTACACATACGAAGAAATTGATATGGTTTTTATGAATGGTAAAGTTATAACAATGGATCCGGAGAATTCTACAGCTGAAGCAATCGCAATTAAAAATGACTTGATTGTTATGGTTGGAACAAATGAATCGGTTAAACCATTTATTTCGAAAAGTACACAGGTGATTGATTTAGGCGGCAAAACTCTGCTGCCGGGGTTTATTGACCCCCATAACCATTTTGGTCAGATGGCCATTGCAAAACTAGGTTTGGATCTTAGTCCTTCAGCGGGGGTAAAATCAATTGCTGATCTGCAAAATAAATTATTATTCCGTGCTGCAAATCAGACGAATGATTGGTGGATCAACGGAACTAGTTATGATGAGAACAAATTGGAGGAAAAAAGACACCCAAACCGTTGGGATATAGATCAAGTAGTATCAGACCGACCGGTAATACTGATGCATTTTAGCGGACATATTGCTGTACTTAACAGCAAGGCAATGGAAGTAGTCAGTATTACAAATGATACCCCAGTTCCAACCGCTGGCAAATTTGGAAGAGATGAAAATGGTGATTTGGACGGAATATTTTATGGGGAGGCTTTTTGGAAACTGACCGAATATTATCCCCGTCTGGTACCGCCTCCATCAACCTTGGATATCTGCAAAGGTATGAAAGCTTTAGGCAGGGACTATTTGGAAGAAGGCATAACCACTGTGGGCGATGCTGTAAGTTATCCCTGGACTTTCAAAGCCTATCAAACATTGTGGAAACAAAAACAATTGCCCCTTCGCGTGGTTATGTATATTCGTAATTCATTTTTTGACGATTTCGTAAAAACTGGACTAGTCAGCGGATTTGGCGATAAAAATTTAAAAATAGGCGGTATCAAATTTTTTATTGATGGCTCGATGTCTGCTGGAACTGCTGCCGTAAGTGATTCTCCAGGTTATAACCAGCAGTTGTTTTGTTATACAAAAGAAGAGATTACTGAAATGGTTAATAATATTCAAAAGGCAGGATTTCAGGTTGCAGCACATGCTAACGGTGATATTGCTATAAATATGTTCTTGGATGCGGTTGAAGAAGCTCTGCAGAAGAACCCAATAAAGGATCACCGCACCCGTATAGAGCATTGTTCAGTTGTAAATCAGGAAATAATCGAAAGAATCAAGAAAATAGGTGCCCTGCCCACAATTTTTGCGCCGATGGCTTGGTATCATGGAGATAAAGTAAAAAGATGCATCGATCCGGAAAAAGAAAAGTGGGCTTTTGCCTTTAGGTCATTTTTAGATGCCGGTATCCCTGTTTCTGGGCATACTGATTACCCTGCCAACCCTTATGCACCTCGCTATGGTTTGTATAGCCAGGTAAGCAGGACCACACGTGATTCCAAGCAGCTTTTTGGGCCGGAGCAAAGGATTTCCGTTCTTGAAGCGCTTAGAACCTGGACCGTCAATGCTGCTTATGCTACCTTTGATGAAAATATAAAAGGATCTATTGAGCCCGGAAAACTTGCTGATTTGGTAGTATTGGACTGGAATCCTTTGCTGGTTGAACCGCAGGAATTAAAAGATTTAAAAGTTATGATGACTGTAGTTGGAGGAGAAATTCGTTTTGTAAGATAAGTGGGCTGTACTGCAAACAGTCGAGAATTAATTGCAACAGAATTAAAGGAGGCTGATTAAAAAGCCTCCTTTTGTAATTTATCCGAAACTTTTAAACGACTTGGATTTTCACAAGTTGCCATCAATTGCGGAAGGAAGATAAAAATTACGGTAGCTTTTATATTTTTTCTTATCTTGGGTCGCTGACTAAGTGATTTTGAAAATAATCTAAATTATAAAAAACGACCCCATTTTTAAAGATACCTCTTTCGCACTAATTTATAAATACAACAGAAGGAGGTTTACATTTTATATGAAAAAGAAAATATCAATTATAGTGCTGTGCTTTTTTATGTTGACGATCTTTGCAGGAGGGGCAGCTGCAAAAAATAATAACCCCAATAAAGGACCCAATAAAGTCAAGAATCAATTTACTGAAAACCGCGGACAGCAGGTAAAATTTGTTGATATTAATTTTGACTGGGCTAAAGACGAAATAAATAAAGCAGCTTTAAAAGGATATATGAAAGGTTATGGAGATGGAAAGTTTCAGCCTAATAAACCTATAACCTGCCTGGAAGCAATTGTCGCTTTAATAAGCACCCTGGAACAGGAAGGCGAAATTGACCTGGATGATGTGGATAGTGATATCAATAAAGGCTTGTTAAAAAAGATTCCTGACTGGGGCAAAGTATATGTTGCTGCAGCTATTGATGAAGGAATTCTGCTGGAAAGCGAAATGAAAACTTTTAATCCTAACCAGGGGATCAAGAGGTACCAGGTGGCTGTTTATTTTGCCAGAATGGCAGAAAACGGATACGGCGACTATATTGATGATTTGATCGGTGATGATAAAGAAGCAGATTTCGATTTGGAAAGTGCTATAGGTGACCTGGAAGAAGCCATTGCCATAATAGATGATCTGATTGATACCGATGAAGCAGAAGACCTGAATTTAGATGAGTTTTTAAACATACTTGAGGATTTTCTGGAAGACCTGGAAGACCTGGATGAAGAAAGCATGGACCAGAAATTGATAGATGAATTCATCGATGAAGTTGAAGATTTGATGGACGAATTGGATGATATTAATGAGGATGCCAAGGAAGAGGAATACGATGATATCGTAACAGAGCTTAAAAAAGCAATTAAACTGCTTAAGAAAGTAGAATCCAGCCTTAATGAATACTCGGAACCCCGGGATCAAGAAAAGTTCAGATTCAAGGACAAGGACCAGATACCACTGCAGGCCAGGGAATCTATAAAATTGATGCAGAAGCTTTGTGTTATGTTCGGTGATACTGACGGCAAATTCAGTCCTATGCGGGTAGTAAAGAGAAATGAAATCGCTGCCATGTTAAATCGCCTGGATGATAATTATTTCTGTAAGAAGAAAGATAATTATGATCAAGTTGCCGGAATATTGGATGATATTGATTATGATGCAGACAAAAAAATATTTACTTTGATTATCATAGATGAGAAAGAAGATTTCGTAGACGAAATAGAATTCACAGATGAAGACCGCTTATACTATGATGGCAAACGTGTAAATTTCAGACAGAATTTTGATGAAGACCAATATGCGGCAATTGAAGATATAAAAACTGGTGGAAAAATTAAGGTCTGCCTTGATGACCAAGATCAGGTAGTTTGGGTTAAAATTTACTCGCCGGAAGAAGATTGAACTTCATGCGGGTAATAATACCAGGATATTTTGCTTCAATTTATCCTGCCCGCGAGATATAGTTGGAGGTAACAGTTGTTAAACTGCTAAAAAAAGCAGTTTAACAATGTGTTTGTATTATATCAAGGCGGTGTCAGGGAGGTATAAATGTCCAGGGCTGAACCACTTAAGTTGGAAACAGATGTATGTGAGAGCTGGCAGAAGTATCATACGGGCAATCATGATGCGATCGAAGAAATTTATCCTGAATTAATGCCATTTTGTTTAAAAGTATGTTCCAGAACTTGCGGCAGATATATCGATGAAAGTGATGAAGAAGCCAGTATTGCCCGTATGTCTATTTTAGAAGCTTTTCACAGTTACGATCCTGATAAAGGATACATTCTGGTTTACTTAGGCCGGGTGATTCGTAATCGTTTAATCGATTTCAAGCGCAGTGAGAAACGCAAGAAGAGCCTTTTCTTAGAAGACTTAGGCCCAAAGAATGATGTGGTTTTTCATACAGAAGATGACGCGATTGAGAAGATGGTAGAAGAACTGGCCAGAGCTCAGGAAATAGAGAGGTTTAAAGAGATATTAGGGCCCTTTGATATCAAATTCCACGAACTGGTATCATCTTCACCGAAGCAAGGCAAAACCCGGGAAATAACTAAAAAAATATGTTGGGTCATTGCTATGGATGAAGTTCTGCAAACCTATTTGCTGGAAAAAAGAAAACTGCCGATAAAAATATTAGAAGAAAAAAAGAAGTTTAACCGTAAACTGTTGGACCGGTACCGAAAATACATAATAGCGGGATCCCTGATAATTATTTATGATTTAACTTATCTTAAATCTTTCATCTGGGCGCAGGGAGGAACTGACCATGTCTAAAGCCAGAGGAATTGTTCTTGAATCAAATAATGGCTGCTCAACAGTTCTTATGGAGGGCGGACAATATATTAAAATCCGCAAAACTTTGGAAGTTGGGCAAATCTATCAGCAAGAAAGGCAGTATTATAAATTGTTCTTGGCTGTTGCTTCGGCAGTGGTCTTAATACTGCTGGGTACAGTTGACTTTTTCAATGTAGTGGCATATGCAAATGTATCAAATGGAATTGAAATGGGTGTAAATCGCTGGAATCGTGTTGTGAAAATAGAACAAATCCAGGAGACGGACATGACCTCAACAAAATATGATGCTCTCAAAGGGCAAAAATTGGAACGGGCAGTATCTATCATTGTAAAAGACGCTCTGGTCGAAGACAAGAATGAAGAGGATATTATTATTCAGGTAAATAGTGAAAAAAAAGCGAATCCCGATTTGGAACAAAAGCTTCTGAAAAAAATTGAAACTTCCATTGAGAATGATTTTATTATCCCTGAAAAAGAAAAGGCAGCGGCAGAAGAAAAAATAAAAAACAGCATAAAGGTAAATATAAATTCTACTCGGATAAACAAGGTGAATAATGGCAATAAGAATCTACAGGGTAATCTGAAGGAAAGAAACAATCAAAGTACGCAAGGTGAAAAAACAGACGATAAACAAGGTATACAGGCAGGGAAAGAGGCGAATAATCAAGGCAAACCCGACAATAATAGTCCAAATAAGTCTTTAAAAAATCCCGGGAAGAAGAATCCAAGCAAACCCGACAAAAAAGGTTCCAATAAGCCTGTGAAAAATCCCGAGAACAAGAATCCAAATAATTCTAGAGATTAAACAAGAAGCGTAGCTGCAGAATAATAGTACCTGAAAAAAGCATTTATTTGCAACCATACTCTACCCCCTTTTATATAAACAAACAAGGGCATCGCTAGCGATGCCCTTGTTTTCGTTTCTATCGCTCAGATCCGGTCACTCTGCCGCTTTCACTTTGTGTTAAATGGTACCTGCGGGCCCAGTACCAGCCTACTTGGCGTAAAACTCCATCCGGATCGGGGAGTTTATACATCCAGCTTTTGGTTTTAGCAACTAACAGTTCTGATATAAGATACAGAATAGGAATACGGTCGATGAATATGTACCATAGAAAGGGGGAAAGCGAGATAAAAAGGGTATGACCATTTTTATATAACAGCAGGGCTGCTGCTATTAAATATAATACTTTCGTTATCAAGTGGACGAAAACCCGTACAAAATATTTGTTTATAAAGTAATTATACGCTCCTTGATTAAGCAGGGAAAAGGACATCATGAAGCCTAGGCTTCCTAAAGATGCCAGGACCAGACTTTTTGTTACCCAGAATATGATTGAAAAGGAATAAACTCCTGTTGTACTAGGAATCAGAACCCAGCAGGCAGTCTCCCCGGCCAATCTTTCCAGAGGGCGTATATCCAGCAGTATATCAAAATAATCTTTCAGTTCCTGCCGTGAAAAACTGATTTTCATTCCGCCTTTGATCTGCAGTGCCTTTTCTTCCGGGATATCGAACAAATCCTGCCAGAAGTCAGCCATTTTTTACACCTCACTTTTAATACACTTATTGCAATTTATATGCCGCAAAAGGAACATTTAGCCAAAAAATAGTTATCAAATCCACAAATGCAGAGTAAGTATAAAAAGGATGATTTGGTTTTGTATCAAAGGGGGATGGATATGAAGGTAAAAGATATAATGACCGAAAATTTGTATACTTTTCATTTGGACCAAACGATCAGAGATGCTGCTTGTATGTTTTCGAAAAATCATATTGATCATGCTCCGATTGTTGATACAGATGGAGAATTAAAAGGTTTGATCACAAAATCAAAAGTGCTCGATGCTGTATTACATGGTGAAAATCTTGAATGTTGCGTAAGTGAAGTGATGGAAAATAATTATACCTATGTGGAACCAGACATAGAAATAGATAATTTACTTGATCTGGATGCAGAATGGCTGCCGGTTTTACAGAATGGTTATCTTCTTGGTGCAGTGACGATGTCTAATTTAGCCCGGTTTTATTATAATTCAGCACGGGATTTACAATATGAGCTGGAAGCAGTCATTAGTTCTGTTCACAATGCGATTATATCTGTGGATGAGAATGGCATTGTCCAGATATTTAATCCTGCTGCTGAAAGAATTTTCGAGGTTGACAGGGCAAAGGTCATTGGCTGTCCTTTGACCAGTATCTTGCCACAGAGTAATCTTGCAGAAATCGTTAAGACCGGACGAAGCGAGTTTAGCCAGTGAAGGAGCGCATGAAAGCTTTGGTTGAGATCGCACATCCGGACTTTAGAGAGCAGATATCTGCGGAAGCACGATCAATTTATTTTAAGTAGTATAAATTATGTAGATTTTCATGTAGATCTTTTTTCTTTTTAAATTTACAGCTTGGCGAATCGAATGAATATAAAAAGGAAAGGGGAAAGGTTTTAAAATGATAGATTGGACAAAAAGAAGAGCTTATGGTCAGGAGGCTCCTTATATACCTTTATGGAAGTTTAAAATGCGTTTCCCGGGTGTTCATTACCGGTGGGAATGGGCGGATTATATTCAAGGGCTGGTAATGGCAGCAGTATGCCTGTCTATTATTCCTATTCTGCAGGAAACGCTTGGTATGCCTTTTGAAGTTGCCATTGCCATCGTTGTACTTAATGGCTTTTTGTATCTATGGCATTCATGGCTGGGTGACCCGGTGGTACCTGGCTGGGTAACACCGGCAATTCCTTTGCTGGTTGCATATGTATCTGTATATCCAATGGGCCCGGAAAGGATGCATGCACTAATTGCTTTTGAATTGATGCTGGGGATCTGGTGCTTATTCCTTGGTGCAACGGGTTTAGCGCAAAAATTTATTGAGTTAGTGCCACGGGGAATAAAGGTAGGGGTTATCCTGGGAGCAGGTATAGCTGCTATTCAAATGATTTTTATCATTGGAACCGGCAAGCTCGAATCAATGCCCTATACGATTATTTTGTGCGCACTAATCGCTTTATGGATGATGTATAATCCATATTTTCGTTCTTTAGCGAATATAAATTTTTTAAGGGTTTTGCCAACCTGGGAATTCTTCCGGCAATCGTTTTAGCCATTATTATTGCCGGAGTGATCGGGGAAGCCAAAATTTCAGTTGAATGGGGCATTACGGCACCGGCTTTCGGAGCTCTCTGGACTGACTGGGTTCCCTGGGGCAAATTGGGCTGGCCTTCATTAGAATTATATATTAAATCTATACCGATGGTCCTCGCAGCATATATCGTTATATTTGGTGATGCTGTTCAATGCCAGGCCATTATAAAAGATGCCGCAAAACATCGTCCCGATGAACCAGTTGATTATAATCCGGATAGAACTCACCTGATCGTAGGTTTGAGAAACACCATTATGTCTGTATTCGGGCCGGATATATCAATGTGCGGGCCGATTTGGGCTGCTATGACAGTGGTAACTTATGAGCGCTGGAAAAAAGGACGTGAACAAATGGATTCCATTGTAGGCGGAGTAGCATCTTTCCGTTGGGGTACATTTACCTCCTACTTTATTTTGCCGCTGGTAACCTTGACTAAACCAATTCTGCCTGCGGCTCTATCCTTGACCATGATCATCCAGGGATTTGTATCGGTTTATGTTGGTGCTCGTGAAGCCAGAAGCATACTTGACCTGGGTATCGGTGGGATCGTTGCCGGGGTACTGATCACCAGAGGGGCAGCATGGGCATTTGCTGCCGGTATCATTGCCTGTCTTATCATATATGGCAGTAACTTCTTTAAGGGAGATGTTTTTACCAAACGTCTATGGGCAGATCAGGATGTTTTGGATGAAGCAAAATAACTTCAGCTGTTAACTGAGGGACACTTCTTTTGGGAAAGCATAAAGGCAGGGAATTCCTGCCTTTATGCTTTATTTTAATGG
>JAAZFJ010000195.1 GCA_012511795.1 Syntrophomonadaceae bacterium | reverse complement strand
TTTTATCTACCCCGCTGGATGCGGCCATTCTTTTCTATGCTGCAGCTTATCTTCTGTCAATGATAAATGCCGTTCATCCGGGAGAGGCTTTTTGGGGATTTCTTAAAGCTTTAAACTATTTCCTGATTTATATGCTGGTGGCACAGGTGGTTCCTGATATGAAGTCGGTACGCGTGGTTATAAAAACCCTTTTTGCTGCTGCCGTCGGTGTAGCAGTGATTGGTTTACTGGCTGCAACCGGTTATTCGCAATACCCTGGGGCTTTCGTGGAAAATCATATCATGTCCACTTTGCAATACCATAATACAACTGCAGCCTATCTTGGAGCCATGTGTTTTGCAGGTTTTGCACTGCTTCTTACCACCAGCGACTGGAGCAGGAAACAGGTTTACGCAGGAGCCGTTTACTTACTGGCACTGGTAACAGTGACTGCAATATCAAAAGGTGCCTTATTGACAGTAATGGCAGCAGCCATAGTATTTTTCATCGGCACCCCCAGGAGATACAAAATAATATATTTGTACAATCTGATTTATTTATTTGCCATCGCATTTTTAACTTCAAGTTTTTTAATGGGGCAGATTACTGGCGATAAGCCTGCAGGGGGAATCATTGTAATTCTGACTGGTTTGCTCCTGGCTTTGCTGATTCAGCCTCTGGGTGAAAAGATCCTTCACATTTTTCAAACTAGGAATTTTAAAAAAACAGCTGTATCGATATTAATGTTATTAATTATTTCACTTGCTTTATTGACCCAAATTCCTGCCGGGGAAAGAATGATGCCCGAGAATCTAACCAAAGAAATTATGGAGATAGCTGATCTTTCAGACCCCAGTTATGTTTATCGCGCAGATTTCATCCGCTGGGGTATAAGTATTGCCCGTGATTATCCCCTGACCGGCAGCGGTGCAGGGGGCTGGGAAGCCTTGATGCAACAGTATCAGGACTATCTATATTTTGCTGCTGATGCCCATAATCATGTGATCCAGTTATTAGTAGAAACAGGAGTGGCAGGTGTGATAACCTATATCGCTATATGGGTTTTTGCAGTCATGGCAGTGATAAAATTCAGCAAAAGAGCCATAATAGCGCAAAATGACACCAGCCTCATTCTCATGTGGGGGGCTTTTGCAGCAGCGACAGCTTTAGGATTACATGCTTTGATTGATTTTGATTTTTCTATTCCTGCAGTCTTTATCTTATTGATTGCTTTACTGGCCCTTATTAATCAAATATGTCAAATGGGTGATCAGGCAGTAAAAAAGCAAATGAACAGTTATCAGCTGTTAATTCCAACGCTGCTTGCATTAATATTATTATTAGCCGGCAGTTGTCTGTCTATTGGCAATATTTATGCTGATAGAGCCAAAGATCAATTATCGGCCATTGATCAAAATAGCGATTCCTACAGCAAAAAACGGGAAACGGCAATTACTAATCTGAAAAAGTCGGTCATATTTGATCCCCTGAATGCAGAAGCCAGAATTAATTTGTCCAGGTGTTATGCCAGTCTCTATCTGGATTTAGCCGGACAGAAAATTCCCGGGGCAGCAGAGGCTTATCAAAATACTCTGGATGCAATAACGACAGCTGAAAAGTTAATGCCTAATGATGCAGAAATAATAAACGGTGCCTTAAATTCTGCAGTAACCATTGGGAATCTGGATACTTCCCTGAGAATTGCCCGGCGAAGTGTAAAAATCGGCCCCAATAATAGCAGTAATTATCAGACTCTGGGAGAAGTCCTTTATGCTGCTGCCAGCTATTATATTGAAACTGGTGACAAAACCAACGCTGAAAAGATGGTGAAAGAATTGCTGGATTTGCCTTCAGTTATTTCCAGGCAGCAGAAACTTTCCAACCAGGAACGCATATCGGCACACATGGGCAGACCCTTAAAAGTAACGGAAGAACTTGCTGAAATTATTGAAAATAGTACTGAGCTACAGTCTATGCTAGACATATCCAGTACTGGCAAGGAAGGCAGCTAATGCTTACAGGAGAAATCAACCGGAGCTTATTGAAAACAATTACCATCATATGTTTGCTGATAATTGATTCTTTGGCACTCATAACTGTTTTTTTTATCAGTGTTGAAGTAAGATTAATAATACTTCCCAAAATATTTCACTTCTTCCCTGGTGATTTTCCACTTACTTTCACGACCCATTTATGGTGGATGTTAGTCCTGTGCCTTAGCTGTCTGGCGTATGCAGGACTCTATACCAAACGTTTGCCTTTCTGGCCGGAAACCAGAAACTTATTTATCGGCATCAGCCTGGCATTTATACTTATTATGGCAGTGGTATCGATGGCAAAACTCAGCGGTGACATTTCCCGCACCACCATTGTAATAAGCTATTTACTAGCGCTGGTCATCTTACCGCTTTTTCGCTATTTAGGGAAAAATTTATTATTTAATTTAGGCATATGGACAGAAAAAATTTTGATTATAGGTTTTAATGAAACTAGCATTCAGGCAGCTAAAGCAATGGGAAGTGATAAGTATTTGGGTTACCGGTTGGCAGGCTTTTTAATCGATAAGGAAGAACAGAGTGCTAAAGAACAAAATAATTTTAAAATTTTAGGCAGTTTTGATGATGCAATTGAAATAATTGAAAACAAAAATATCAGGCATTTAGTAATTGCAGCACCTCATTTAAGTGGTTCACAGCTGGCTGAATTAAGTAATCATTTACAGCCCTATACCCGTTCAGTGCTCATTGTTCCAGATTTGTTTGGCCTGCCAGTAGTCAATGGAGAAGCTGACTATTTTTTTGATGAACAAATCCTGGCTTTACGCATCAAAAATAATTTGTCCAGCCCGGTAAATTTATTGATCAAAAGAGTATTTGATCTGCTATTAGCGCTTTTGTTGCTAGCTCCCCTGTTGATTTTGCTTTTGCTGTTGGCAGCTTTGATTAAAATCGACTCCTCGGGGCCGGTGTTCCATTCCGGCAACAGGATTGGCTGCCGCGGAAAAGAGTTTAAATGTTATAAATTTAGAACCATGTATTTAAATAATGAAAAAATACTACAGGATTATTTGAATAATAACCTGCCAGCCCGGGAGGAGTGGCAGCAGTATTTTAAACTGAAAGGCGCAGATCCGCGTGTAACAAAAATAGGCAGTTTTTTACGTAAAACCAGCCTGGATGAGCTGCCGCAGATAATAAATGTTTTAAAAGGGGAAATGAGCCTGGTAGGAGCCAGACCTTATCTGCCGGAAGAAAAAGCAGCTATGGGTAATTATGCTGATACGATATTACTGGCCAATCCGGGAATTACCGGTCTGTGGCAGGTTAGCGGACGCAATGAAATAGATTTTGCCAGCCGGCTGAGAATGGAAGCCTGGTATGTACGCAACTGGTCACTGTGGCTGGATGTATCCTTATTGTTCCGTACAGTTGCGGCGGTATTCAGTCGCAAAGGTGCTTATTAAAACCGTAGCCATAGTCTTAAATATTCTAAGCAGAAAAGATATGTTTATTTTATAAATTAGGTCAGGTGGTTTTATAAAATGCTAGAAATGCTGCAAAAAACCCTTGCTATACTTACCAGAAGGGAAAAAAGACAATTATTTTTGCTGTTAATACTAATGTTTAGCATGGCACTGTTTCAAGCCTTAGGAGTAGCTTCGGTTCTACCCTTTATCACTTTGGTAATGAATCCGGAAATAATTACCCAAAATATTTATTTACATTCATTTTATAAATATTTTAATTTTGCGGATACCAATAGTTTTATAATTATGGCCGGCTTAGTTATGTTGTTTCTGATTTTATTTGGCAACCTTATCTCTGCTGTTGCTACCTATGCAAAATTTAAATTTGTCTGGAACAACCATAATAATATTTCCCAAAGGCTATTGCGGCATTATCTTTTTC
>JAAZFJ010000418.1 GCA_012511795.1 Syntrophomonadaceae bacterium | reverse complement strand
CCGAAGTGCCCATCAAGATCACGGTTTCGAATGACCCGATCCCCGAAGGCATTGATGTCGCCAGCCGGATGGACGGGCAGGTGCATGAGGAGTTGATCATCAGCCACCCCGGCCTGATTGCCGGGGAAGGCAGCCCGGATGCCGACGATTTTGATTTCTACTGCTATGTCCAAGGCCAGAGCAACGATAAGAATGAAGCAGGCGACTATACCTACACCTTTGATGAGCCGGGATATTATTTCGCACAGCTGACCATGAGCTATGCCAACATCCACCTAAACAAAACCGTGGTGCTGGCCATTTCTGAAGACGGAACCCCGCTACCCGACAAGTTTTACAAACTCAACCGGGAAGAAATCAACGAAACCCATTATAAACATGAGGGTGCAGGCCAGCATTCCTGGCAGTTTATTTTCAACGATTATCTTCCTGCCCTGGGCACTCCCTATTGGTCCCTGACGTATGAGTACAACAACGTTCTGAGCAATCTCTACCTGGACAATCATACCGGTCAGGACATCAACCTTTGCTACGATGGACTTGTGGGTACTGGCACGGTCAATGCAAACCTGACATGCACTTTCGGAGACGTTGGCTACACCATAGACATCCCCATTACCCTCCAGGTGGTAGAGGCTGTTGTGCCAACATACATCCAGTCTCCCGCGCTGTACGAAGGGACGATTAATGACGACATCGTCATCAGCCGGCCCGCCCTGATTCCGGAAGGGACGGACTTTACGTCGGATCAGTTTGAGTTTGGCTGCAGCCTGGAAAGCGAACCAATCGCCTCCACCCAGGACAGCTTTACCTACCGCTTTGACACTGCCGGCTTTTACCGCGGCTTTGTGCACATGACCTGCGGGAATATTCATTTCTTCAAGAACTTTGTCATTGCCATCGCCGACAATGAAGGCAATATTCCAGGCAATGCCATTCGTTTGGACAGGGAGTCCATTGATGAAACCCATTACATCTATGATGGTGACGAAGGCTACAGCTGGAATATCAATGTCTGGGATGCCGACAGCTACCCAAACATCCAATGGAACATTATAGAAGTAAGCGGTTCAGAAGTCACCAACCTGTATCTGGATAGCCAGGGTGAAAACTGGTTATCAATCCGCTACGATTCACTTTTGGCGGCAGGGACCGTATCTGCGACACTGGTTGGGACATCGGGGGCTTACACAACGCGGATGCCCATCACCCTCCGGGTGGAAGAGGCCATTGTGCCCACGGGACTAGACATCGCCGACCGGATTGACGGGCAGGTTCATGTGCCGCTGACCATCCACCGCCCGGCGCTGATTGCAGAGGACGGTGCTCTGGCAGATCATATTTTTGAATTCTCCTGGTCTGTCAACAATTATTACAACTATACATGGGACGAAGACAACAACCGGGTCTATACTTTCGACCAGGCTGGTTACTATGTCGCACGCGTGACCATGTCCCATGCCAATGTTCTGTTGAATAAAAATGTGTTGCTGGCCATTTCGGACGGCATCAATCCTCTTCCTGATAGCGTTATAACACCGAACCGGGAGCACATTAAGGACACCCTTTTCAAGTTCGAAGATGCTTCTGATTACGCCTGGGATGTCTATGTCACCAGTGAGGACATCGGGCTGGGCTCCCCCACCTGGGAGCTGAGTAACCTTTCCGTTCCTGATAGCCTGCAGCTTGACAACACAAGCGACCAGTGGACCGCTTTGCGCTGCAATCCCTCCTCGGTATCAACGGGCACGATCACAGCCACTTTGGTGTGCAGCGCAGGCGGTTTTGAAACCGAGCTGCCCGTTGAGATAACTGTCACAGACCAGCTACCCAATGGCATTGGTCTGCCAAGCATCATCACGGGGGTTGCGGGGGAAGCTGTGCAGCTTACCCGCCCCGGGCTAAAGCCGGAGGGTTATCCGGTGCCTGCAGATGCCTTCAGCTTCCATTACGATGTCCCCGGTGCGGAGGTGTCGGGCGACGCAGAATCCGGCTATATTGTTACTTTTGAGGGACCAGGCTATTATCCCGCCACTGTGTACATGTCCTGTACCAACCTTCACCTGTCCCAGCCCCTGGTGTTTGCTATTGCTGAAGTAGCAAACGGCGAAGTGCCCGGCCAGCTGATTGAGCTGAAGCGCACCGACATCACAGAAACCCATTTCCTGGAAGTTGGCTCTGAGAACCCTTCCTGGCACATCTATATTCAAAATGATGTCAGCAGCCTCGTCGGGGATGCAACCTGGCAACTGAAGGATGTTTCGGGCGAATCCGTCAGCATTCTGCGCCTGCAAAACCCGGATTGGTACAGCGTCTACCTCTGCTATGACAACATGGTCGTTGCCGGCACCACCACGGCAACCCTGGTGTGCAAGGTGGGGCCATATGAAGAGGAACTGCCCATTGCCATCACCGTAACGGACGACCCTGTCCCCACAGGCTTTGTCATGCCCCACGTGATTCATGGGGTTGTCAACTCACCGGTGCATTTTGCCCACCCCAGCGTTCTGCTGCCGGAAGAGACCACAATGTCCAGTGCTTTGTTCGAGCTGAACTGCTATGTCTTAGACGAAAAAGTGCCGGGGAATCCGGAGGAAGGCTATGCCTTCACCTTCACAGAGGCGGGCTACCATCATGCTTATGTGAGAATGGAGTATGGAAACATCTACCTGTCAAAGAACATTGTGTTTGCGATTGCAAACGAAGTTGACGGGGAAGTGCCTGGGCAGCTCATCAAGCTGTATCCTTCCATCTTTGAGAAAACCCAATATCTGAAGGCTGGTAACGGTTCCCACAGCTGGCATATTGGATTTGAAAACGATCTGAGTGCCTTTGGAACCCCGGTGTGGAAGCTGGAAGATGTCCAAGGCGATGCCATCAAGAACATGGACCTCAGCGAGGCCTGGGGTGGGGCTACGAAGCACTATGACGACGCCCTGGAGGCTGTAGGCACCACCACAGCCACCCTGGTGTGTACCATCGGGGATCACCAGGCCAGCTTGCCCATCTCCATCACGGTGTCGGACGTCGATGTGCCCACGGATCTTGCCATCAACGAACTGACCATCCACACCCAGGTGGATCAGCCTGTCCTGATTACACGGCCGGGCTTGCTGCCTGCAGGTCATGGCGTATCGGAGGATTTATTCAGTTTTGATTGGTATGGGTCTGGCTACAGTTCAAGCACAAGCGTTGAGAGCGGTTTCAAAATCTTCTATGATGAGCCGGGCTACTACACCATTACGCTTCGCATGCAACACGGCAACATCTACTTAAGCCGCGAAATCCTGGTGATCGTTACGGATGAAGACGGAACTCTGCCAGAAAAAACGGATGTCAGCAGCATCCAGT
>JAAZFJ010000013.1 GCA_012511795.1 Syntrophomonadaceae bacterium | reverse complement strand
GTCCCGGTCAACTAGGCCATCAATATAAATAACCGCTGCATCCACCTTGGCATTGGAACTGATTTTCATTTCACGGATAATAATATCATTGCTCTCACCCAGAATGCTTCTGATAATCTTTAAGTTATGCTCAAGTTTTCCGGACAGAGTGCCAGGTGAAGCTTTTTCACCTGCTTTTATTTGATTACTCCCTCTGGACATCCGCCAGAAGTGCAGTTTTTTTGACAAAAAGCGAAAAATATTTGACCAACCTCTCTCAATTTAACTTGTTGAGCTATGTTTTTCATAAGGAGTATATTCTATCCAATTTCCTTTATCTTTCCCCGCATAGGAATCCATATGCAGTAAAAACTGTTAAGGGTTGATTAAAACCTCAATCTTTAATTAATCTTGACATACCCTATCGGGATTATGTATATTAGGGTCAGAAAATTAATGCAAGTATAATAAAGCGCAAATAATTAATATTAAAGCAGGTGATTTTTAATGAAAAAAAATAAAGGCATAATTGATCAAATTAAAAAAATCAAGCAGGAAAAATCTATTTATATTATTGCTCATTACTATCAGCGCGCTGAGATCCAGGATATTGCTGATTTTGTAGGAGACTCTTATGCCATGGCAGTTTCCGCCAAAAATTCTGCTGCAGATACTATTCTGGTAGCAGGAGTAGATTTTATGGCAGAATCAGCGGCCATACTATGCCCGGAAAAGACCGTGCTCATTCCGGAGCCTAATGCTTCATGTCCTATGGCTGACAAAGTGGATATAAATGATATCCTTCGTTTTAAAGAAGAAAACCCGGAGGGATTGGTAGTCAGTTATGTAAATACTCCGGCTGCAGTAAAAGCGGTCAGCGATATCTGCGTTACTTCCTCCAATGCAGTAAAAATTATTGAACAGCTACCTAAAGATGCCCGGATTTTATTTGTTCCTGATGAGAATCTGGGCCATTACGTTGCCAAAAAACTTAACCGATCCATGGATTTTTATGCTTCCAGCTGCCCTACTCATGAAACTGTAACCAGGGATGATATTATGCAGTTAAAAGAACAGTACCCGGAGGCTGAGGTCCTGGTACACCCGGAATGCGAACCGGGAGTTGTAGCTCTTGCTGATTATGTAGGCAGTACCTCAGGCATCATCGACTACGCTGCCAGTTCTGACAAAGATCAATTGATTATCGGCACCGAAAACGGAATATTGCATAGAATCAGGCAGCTAGTCCCGGATAAAGAGCTGATACTCGCTCACCGTGAGTTGATATGCCCAAACATGAAAAGCATTACTTTAAATAAAATCCTCCATTCACTTGAGACCAATGAGACGATAGTGACTGTTCCGGAAGATATCAGGACTAAAGCAGAAGTCGCCCTGAAAAAAATGATCGACTATGCTTCATAAGCATAAAAAAGTCAGGGAACCCGGTGAATAATTGTGTTAAATAAATAAGGAGCAGATCAATATGAAACTTTCAACCCGAGGGAGATACGGACTCAGGGCTATGGTCGACCTGGCCCAGTCCGATGGACAGAACCCGGTAGCTGCCCATGCCATAGCCGAAAGACAAGAAATTTCAGAAAGATATTTGGAACAACTTTTGATACCTCTAAAAAGAGCCGGGCTGGTAAAAAGTATCCGCGGTGCACAGGGAGGATATATTCTGGGAAGAAAATCCCAGGATATAACGGTAGGAGATATTATCAGGATTCTGGAAGGCCCCATCGCACCGGTGGAATGTGTCAGCGAAATTAATCCCGAAACTTGTGACCGCTCTGATTACTGTGTAACCAGGGAAATATGGGAAAAAGTCCGGGATTCCGTTACCGAAGTTCTGAATTCATACTCACTGGCTGATTTGGCGCACAAGATACAGCAGGAATCACAATAGTACTCATTTAACAATAAATCACAGCAACTATTGAAAAGGAGGCGTTATAAATGAAATCTGTATATATGGATCACAGTGCCACCACACCGGTTGACCCTGAAGTTCTTCAGACCATGATGCCTTATTATACTGAAATATACGGCAATTCATCCAGTGTTCATGCCCAGGGGCAAATGGCAGCCCAGGCAGTTGAACAGGCCCGTGAACAGGTTGCCGCACTGATCAATGCTTCACCCAGTGAAATAGTATTCACTGCCGGAGGTACGGAAGCTGATAACCAGGCTATCATCACTTATATGACCCATAAACGGCAAAAGAAAGGCAGGCATATAATAACTTCAGCCATTGAGCATCATGCAGTCCTGCATACCTGTGAATTTTTAGAAAAAAAAGGCTTTGAACTTACCGTTTTGCCGGTCAATTCCTATGGACTGGTAGAACCGGATACGCTTAAGGCAGCAATCAGACCGGATACTGCATTGGTTACGATTATGCATGCCAACAATGAAATAGGCACTATCCAGGATATTAAAACCCTGGCCCACATCAGCCACGAAGCGGGGGCCGCCTTTCATACCGATGCTGTGCAGAGCGTGGGGAAAATTCCACTGGATGTAAAGGAATTGGGAATAGATATGCTCTCAGCTTCCGCTCACAAATTATACGGTCCCAAGGGGGTTGGCTGTCTATATGTAAAGAAAGGAACGGCAGTGGGCAGTTATTTGCTGGGAGGCGCTCATGAACGCAATTTAAGGGCTGGTACAGTTAATGTGCCAGGTGTGGTGGGATTCGGAAAGGCGGCTGAATTAGCCGAACAAAGGATGCCTCAAACTACTGAGCACTTGAACCATTTAGCCAAAGTTTTAACCGAAGGCATTATAAATAATATTCCTGATTCCCGTTTGACCGGCCACCCGGTCCACAGGCTACCCGGCAGTGTCAGTGTAGTTTTTGATTATGTAGAAGGAGAATCCATCCTGCTTATGCTTGATCATTATGGTATTATGGCATCCAGCGGTTCAGCCTGTACTTCAGGTTCCCTGGATCCTTCCCATGTGCTGCTGGCCATCGGCCTGCCCCATGAGACCGCCCACGGTTCTTTACGCCTGACCCTGGGTAAAGATAATACCATTGAAGATGTGAATTATGTACTGGAAAAGCTCCCCCCTATAATTGAGAAATTACGAATGATGTCCCCCCTGGGAAAATAAAGGAGGCTAAGAGAGATGGCTTATTCAAAAGAAGTGATGGATCATTTCATGAATCCCCGTAACGTGGGAAAAATTGATGGCGCAAGCGGCGTGGGTGAAGTAGGCAACCCGGTGTGCGGCGACATTATGCATATAGAAATCGATGTTAAAGATGACATTATCCAAGATATTAAATTTCAGACTTTCGGCTGTGCAGCAGCCATTGCTACTAGCAGCATGGTCACTGAAATGGTAAAGGGAAAAACTTTGGAAGAAGCAGAAAAAGTCACCAACAAGTCTGTTGCTGAAGCCCTGGGCGGACTGCCGCCGGTTAAAATGCACTGTTCCAACCTGGCTGCTGATGCATTACATGAAGCCATAAAGAATTTCCGGGCAGGAGGAGAATCACCAATCAGTATAGCAAGAGATTGCTGCCATGATCAACCCGACTCCCGTTGTGTTAAGATTGAAAAATAAATGCAATAATAAATAAAGATAAAGAGACCAGGGGACAGCTTCAGAAGCAGGCATTTTTCATTGCTCTGAATCAGCCCCTGTTCTTGCTGAAGGGTGGGCATTATTTTGGCCAAAGTAATTGTCGCTATGAGCGGCGGTGTAGATAGTTCAGTTGCTGCCTTGCTATTAAAGGAACAGGGTTACGATGTGACAGGCATCACCATGCAGATCTGGCAGAGTGACGAGCCTGTTACCGGTGCGTGCTGCAGTCTGGATGCAGTTGCTGATGCCCGCCAGGTAGCCTGGAAATTAGGTATTCCTCATTATGTCTTTAACTTTCGCGATGAGTTTAAAAGCAAAGTTATAGACTATTTCTGTGATGAATACCTGAAAGGACGCACTCCCAATCCCTGTATTGCCTGTAACCGCTATCTTAAATTTGATTCACTGTTAAACAAAGCAATCGCCATGGAAGCTGATTATATAGCCACCGGCCATTATGCCCGGATCATGATAAATGAATCTACCGGTTCCTATATGTTATTTAACGGTATTGACAACAGCAAGGACCAGAGCTATGCTCTCTATGCTTTGACCCAGTACCAGCTTGAACATACTTTGTTTCCGCTGGGGTCTCACACCAAAGAAATGGTCAGAAAAATAGCAGAGGAAGCAGGACTGCCGGTTTCCAACAAGCCTGAAAGCCAGGATCTATGTTTTGTGGCTTCAGGACGCTACGGTGAGTTTGTTGAAAACTATGGTGTAAAAACCAGGACCGGAACCTTTCGCCAGACCAGCGGCAAGTCCCTGGGAAGCCATAAAGGGATCCATCATTATACCATCGGCCAGCGAAAAGGACTGGGACTGGCTCTGGGGCATCCGGCTTATGTAACTGCAATTGACCCCGAAACTGATACCGTCTGGATCGGAGAAAACCAGGAATTGTTTCATAATTCCCTGATTGCAGAAAATGTTCATTACATATCAGGAATTCCCTTTGAAAAGCCCCGGGAGGTAAGTGCCAAAATCAGATATTCGGCCAAACGGGTGCCGGCCGTTGCAACACCTCTTGAGGAAAACAGGATGCAGGTGGATTTTAAAGACCCGCAGCGGGCAATTACTCCCGGCCAGGCGGTAGTCTTATATGATGGTGACCAGGTTTTAGGGGGCGGAACTATTTATTCCGTTGGCCAATAAAATGACCGAGCCAGGGGAAATTACTCCCCTGGCTGGTTTTGCATAATAAATTACATAATCACTGCTGCTGTCTACAGGAATTACTGCTGAAATAATTCAGTTGAAAGATATCTTTCCCCTGTATCAGGTATCAGAACCACAACAGTCTTACCCTTATTTTCAGGCCTCAACGCGATCTGGGCAGCTGCATAAACCGCAGCACCTGAAGAAATCCCTACCAGCAAGCCTTCCCTTTTCGACAACTCACGAGCTGTATTGAAAGCATCTTCGTTTTTGACTTTAAAGATCTCATCAATGATTTCCCGGTTTAAAACAGCAGGGACAAAGCCTGCTCCAATGCCCTGTATTTTATGGGGCCCGGGTGCTCCGCCTGATAATACCGGGGAATCAAAGGGTTCAACTGCTACGATTTTAACTTCCGGTTTTTTTGTTTTCAAGAGTTCTCCCACACCGGTTATGGTGCCTCCGCTTCCCACTCCAGCTATGAATACATCTACATCCCCGCCGGTGTCCCGCCAGATTTCTTCACCGGTAGTTCTGAAGTGTGCTGCCGGATTGGCCGGGTTTTCAAATTGCTGGGGTATAAATGAACCAGGTATTGTTTTAGCAAGCTCCAGAGCTTTTTCAATGGCTCCTGACATTCCATCTGCACCCGGGGTCAAAACCAGTTCCGCCCCCAGGGCTTTGAGCAAATTCCGGCGTTCTGCGCTCATGGTTTCAGGCATGGTAAGAATCAGTTTATAGCCTCTGGCGGCTGATACAAAAGCCAAGCCAATGCCGGTATTGCCGCTGGTAGGTTCAATAATAACCGAACCTTCTTTCAGCAGCCCTTTTTCCTCGGCATCTTTGATCATGGCATAGCCGATCCGGTCCTTGACACTTCCGGCCGGGTTGAAATATTCAAGTTTTGCCAGCAGTCTTGCTTGCAGATTATTGTCCTGGTTGTAGTTGCACATCTCCAGCAACGGCGTATTTCCTATCAAATCCGTCAGGCTTTTTGCAATTTTACTCATTTTGGTCTCCTCCGTTTTTCTCTTTTCAATAACCATTCTTGCTCTGTTAGGCAAGAACTTTATCTGCCCCTTTTAATTTCAGCTTAACACTGGATATGCAAAGGACTCGAACCTTAAAGGAATAATCACCCGGGCTAAGGACTTGATTAGCTTGTAAACTTTCAATTTTTTCAGACTACATCATAACCGGCATCTTCTACCATTTCTTTTATTTTTTCAAGATCCACCTTCTCAGGATCAAATTCTACCTGAACCTTTTTTCCGTTAAGGTCTACATCTACCTTGCTGATCCCGGGCAGGGATTCAACTGATTTCTTTACGGCATTCACGCAATGCATGCAGGACATACCTTCAACATTCAGAGTTTTGGTTTCATTGGCCATGATAACAACTCCTTTTTAATTATTCGTTTTTTTACCTATCTCAGGAATAGAATAATTCATTTTTATCCTTGTCCCTGTAAATATCTTAAAAGCCTATGACCCATTTTTTTACTTATGTATTTTTACTCTGGCTGGGATCAAACTTTTTAAGACTCAGTGAATTGGTTACCACTGACACAGAACTGAAAGCCATGGCAGCTCCTGCTATAATAGGACTTAACATCCCCAGGGCAGCAAAGGGAATACCAATTATATTATAGATAAAAGCCCAGAAAAGATTTTGTTTGATCTTCCTCATGGTCTGGCGGGACAGTCTGATGGAAGCAGGAATTGTCCTTAAATCACCCCGCATCAAAGTAATATCTGCCGCCTCCATAGCTATATCTGTACCGGTGCCCATTGCCATGCCGATATTGGCAACGGCTAAAGCCGGGGCATCATTAATGCCGTCTCCCACCATGGCAACGATTCTACCCTGAGCCTGCAGTTTTTCAATCTCTTCTGCCTTGTTTTCCGGCAAAACTTCGGCCATTACCGTACTTATTCCAGCCTGCCGGGCAATGGCATCAGCTGTACGCTTATTATCTCCAGTTATCATATAAACCTCGATGCCCATACTCTTAAGGTCGGCGATGGCTTCCCGGGAATTTTCCTTAATGGTATCGGCGACAGCCAGAATAGATTCGAGCTTACCCTCTACAGCCATAAGCATAACGGTCTTGCCCTGGTCTTCCAATTGGCTTATGGCGTTTTCTACTGCCCGGGCATCAATACCTTTCTCCCCCATAAGTTTCCTGGTTCCAACATAGATTTCTTTCCCGTCAATGACTGCCTTTATTCCTCTTCCCGGGATAGCTTCGAAACTCTCAGCATCATCAATTTCTCCATACACTTGCCTGCCCTTTTCGTAAATCGCTTGACCCAGGGGGTGTTCTGAGCTTTTTTCTGCTTGTGCCGCCATTTTTAACAATATGTTCTCATCTAATCCACCGAGGCTTACCACGTCAGTAACTTCCGGTTTTCCCCTGGTGATGGTGCCGGTTTTGTCAAGGACAACTGTATTTAATTTATACGCCGTTTCCAGGTGTTCTCCGCCTTTGATCAATATGCCGTTTTCAGCCCCTTTGCCGGTTCCCACCATTATGGCAGTAGGTGTTGCCAGTCCCAATGCACAGGGGCAGGCAATAACCAGAACTGCTACTGCACTGATCAAGGATTTGTTAACTCCAGCACCGGTCAGGTACCAAATGATAAAGGTGACTATGGCAATTCCTAAAACCACCGGAACAAATACCCCGGCTACCTGATCGGCGATTTTTTGTATGGGAGCCTTAGATCCCTGGGCATCTTCCACCATTTTTATGATCTGTGCCAGGGCCGTATCTTTCCCTACCCTGGAAGCCTCAAATTTAAACACTCCGAATTTATTGATGGTCGCTCCATACACCAAATCACCGCTCTTTTTATCTATTGGCAGGCTTTCCCCGGTAAGCATTGATTCATCAAGGGCCGAACTGCCTTCTATAATCTTGCCGTCTACCGGGACTTTTTCCCCCGGCCTGACTACTACTATATCTCCTAAAATAACTTCTTCGATGGGGACGTCGATTTCCTTTCCCTGCCTGACTACACGGGCAGTCTTAGCCTGGAGTTCGGCCAGTTTTTTAATAGCTTCTGAAGTTCTCCCTTTGGCAATGGCCTCCAGGTACTTGCCCAAAAGGATAAGGGTGATAATGATAGCTGAAGCTTCAAAATACAGGTCTTTCATCATTCCCGGTGCAACATCTTGAAAGAAGGCATTATAAAGGCTGAAAAAGTAAGCGGCGGAGGTACCCATGGCTACCAGCACATCCATGTTGGCACTGCCGGACTTTACGGCATAATAGGATTGTTTATAAAACCTGGCGCCAATAATAAACTGTACCGGTGTAGCCAGGACCAGCTGAAAATACTGGTTGTGCAGTATATTCAGGAGCGGGCCGTGGATTTTTAAGATGCTTAAAACCATGGCCAGAACCAGCGGAAAACTAAGAAGTATCGCTGCAACAAGTGCTGTTTTCATATTTCTGATTTCGGTTTCTTTTTCTTCTTCCTCCTGCCGGCGGTCAACTTTTCCAATTTTCTCGGCGCTGTACCCCAAATCATTGATAATATTGATCATATCCTCTGTGTTAACCTGTTGGGGATCAAAGGCTACACTGGCTCTTTCGGCTGCCAGGTTAACATTGGCAGAGTTAACGCCTTTCAGGGAATTCAGTTTCTTTTCGATCCGGGCAGAACAAGCAGCACAGGTCATACCCGTTATCTTTAAGTTCACTTGTCCGTCTTCTTCAGCTTTCTCGTGAACCACATGATAACCCAGCTTATTGATCATCTCTTCAAACTGCTGAGGTTGGATCTTTTCATCATCAAACTGAATAGTGGCCCGTTCCATAGCCAGGTTTACATTGGCTGACTCCACGCCCTCCAACTTGTTTAAACCTTTTTCGATCCTGGCAGCACAGGCCGCACAGCTCATTCCCGAAATTTGCAGGTGCTCTTTTTTTATCATGGCGTTCCCTCTTAACTATATTAAATCCTATGGTGCAAATTTATTTCAAAGATTGTCTGGTTTTTATTATACCAATAACAGCCATTAATACACTTAACCTCTTTCAATTATACCCAAAACTTACGTAGTTTCTATAAAGAGTCCTCTCCTTTTCCGCCAGGAAAAAAATAAACTTCGGTTGTAATAATCTCTTAATGAGGTTATAATATTCTTTGTTCCATAATTAGCGGATGTGGCGGAATTGGCAGACGCACCAGACTTAGGATCTGGCGGGTAACTCCGTGGGGGTTCGAGTCCCTTCATCCGCACCATAAGAAATCAAAGAGGGTTTAGGCCCTCTTTTTTTGCTTTAAAGCTAATTATATCTTTGGTTTTCTTACCGCCATGGCTCCTTTCCCTTCTCTGTAGTCATTTAACCCAGGCGGTTTTCCCGAACTTGGAATACAAGGAATATTACAAACCAAAAACATATAGTATTTAATTAATATCAAGTTCTTGGATGGTATTTGTGTCAGATCATAAAAAAAAGGAATCCCTGAAAGAATGGCTGAATGTTTTAGGTCCTATTTTAGTAGGCATTGTTACCGGTTTATGCTTTGTTATTTCTGCTTATATTACCAAACAGCCCACCGTCATATATGAGGTACAGCAAACTCCATTTTTTGAAAAGACCAGTACCACTGAATTATTCCCGCTTAAAGCCAACAATGTTTGGCATTATAAAGGCAGAGTAGTTGTACCTGATATTGAAAAGGACGGACAGACATTTGAAAAGAAAGTAGAACTTACCACCCGGGTTGTTGAAGAAATAACGGAGCAAGACCTGTCACTTTTTATCATGAATGGGCATTGGAAAGACCTTCATGATTTTTGGCCTAAGATTAAAAAAGAGGATAAAGAACCGGTTGTGATCCCAACCAAAGACTATGGATATTTGGTGGTATCCAATAAAGTTTATTATATTCCTCCGGAGCGCTTGAATGATGCGATTGAATTCATGCATAACAGTGACGAATTTATCGCGCCAATCGAGCAGGCAAATCTGGAATTTGAATTCCCCTTGTTTAAAGGCCAAAGATATGGAACAACACCTGATATATCAAGGAAAGATTTTAATTTTTGCTGGTATGTGAATGATGAAGTATATAATCATGTTCCCAATAATAACGAAGTTTTGACAATGCCCCGTTATTCCATTGTTTTCAGCACGATGTTTGAATACATTTCAATATCATTCGAGGCTTATTTGGGTATCACTGCTTTTGACTGCCACTATCAAGGAACAAATGCAAACTTCCAGCTTACACTGGACAGTTACGACCTGCAGTGAAAAAGTAAACGATCCTTTTACAAAGAAAGTGAGTCAGGAGAAAAACCCATGACTCACTTCAGTGTTTTTATAATACTAGTGCTTACTGATTATAGATTGTGAGTAATTATAGCTGGCTTCCAGTTGTCTGGCCGGATCGTCGTAGGGGTTCATCCAGCCCTTACTCATTACATAGTTGGTCATGGCTTCGTGTTCCATTATTTTCTGGCTTACGATCCCCCCCAGCATTGCACGCAATTCCGGTGTTGTAGCCTGCAAAGTGGCTGCCAGGTAAGCTCCTGCTGCTGCAGCTGCCGATGCCATGGCGGTATAGCTAAGAGTCTCATCTGCCGAGCTGTCGGTAGCTCTGCTGAATAAATTGTTGATCATGTCTCCCACTACTGGATCCCCCCTGATACAATTTGATTTTCAGCAAGAAATTGCTGCATTCCCTGAATACGTGACTCGGTGGTACTGATCCCTGCTTCGGTCATTTCCTTGAGCTTATCATCTCCAACTGCCCGGACCACTGCCTTGGAGATCGCCAACCCATTGACTTCCATCCTCAGAAGCGAATTTAAAGCTAAGACTTCATTTTGGCTTAATTTTCTCATGATGTGCCCCTTTCTTTGCATTTAATAGTATTTTTTCACCAATTTATGAAATTACCCCTGTAAAAATATGCATAATGCCCAATAAAAAAAGCCCGCTCTTCGGGCGTTAATTAGTTGATCAGGTTCATCTTTACCATAACTGACCAATTTGCTCTTTATTCATATCCTCTTTTTTCCGACTAAAACTGTTATTTGTCAAAGTCTCGATTATGATAGCGATTTAGATAACTGTTGTTATCTTTGTTCATATTCCGCGTTACATTATTGATTCTATAGTTGCCGCGTCCGGAAAATCTTTTTTTCCTTAATCTGTACTGGTTAATTTGCCGCAAAATCAATATCAAAATAATAAGACCCAAACCTATCAATAATATGATTTTTAGTACATTGAAAAGCCCTAAAAGGAAACTGTTGATACCTCCCCAAACTGTAACTGTTGTATCCTGTATTGATGAATCCACCGGGGCAATAATAACAAGACTGCCCAATTCTTCATACATATATTTGCTTTTCTGTTTTAGCTTGAAAGTAACCTCAGTCTTGAATCCCTCATTATTGGAATAGTCAAGGATCTCATAATTCACATCAAAGTCATTGGCTGGAAGACTCTTGTGCAGCAGTCTTCTCACCGGCTCAGCAGGCCTCACATTAACATTTCCTTCCACCTGGTTATTACTTAATACAGGGATACTCTCATTGGTTTCAGTTGATAAAACTATAACTTCGTTAAACTCATTAAAACCATAATCAAAAAGCTTCACTGTATCTTCATAAGTCCCATTATGTGCCTGATTATTCATGACTGCTGCCACCAAATCCCTGCCGTCTCTGCTGGCAGCAGTTACCAATGTATTATTGGCCTTGGAGGTCCAGCCTAGCTTGCTGGCAACTATCCCTTCATAATCGCACCTGCCGTTTAAGAACAAATTTCTGCTGTGAAAATAGCGAGGTTCGCTTTGCAAATTAGTGGGTGTCATTTCATAATAATTGGCAGCAAAAACTTCATTGAATTCAGGGTACTTAATAGCCTGGCTCATAATAAGTGCCATATCATAAGCAGTTGTGTAGTGATTATCTTCATCAAGCCCATGGGCATTGGCAAAATTCGTATCCAAAGCCCCCAGTTCTTTCGCTCTTAAAGTCATCATTTCAGCAAATGCCTTCGTATTTCCGCCTATGTGCTCTGCCACCCCATTGGCTGCATCATTGGCGGATTCAACGGAAAGTGCATAAAGGGCCTCTTTAACGGTCAGTCTTTCCCCGGTATCCAATGCGATATGGGAAGAACCGCGAACAATGGAAAAAACAGCATCATGACTCATGGTAATCATGTGATTTAATTCGGCATTTTCCACAGTCAGCAGCCCGGTCATAATTTTGGTGGTTGAAGCTGGAAGCTGCCTTTCGTGCATATTTTTCTCGAAAAGCACTTGGCCGGTCCGGGCATCCATTAAAACAGCCGACTCAGAGGTTAACTCAGGTATATCAAAAGGATCTGCCGATGATATATTTATACAAAATGAAAAGTTGAGTATTAGTACAAATAAGACGATAAATGCTGTATTCTTTTTCACTTGGCTTCCTTTCATACGCTTTTTATAACAATAATATTTTTTACCTTACCAGCAGTCCTTTTTCTCTTAAAAATTGTTTGGCCTCAGCTATGGTATACTCACGGTAGTGAAAAATAGAGGCACAAAGAACTGCATCTGCCTTGCCAAAAACAATTCCTTCATAGAGATGATTGAGATTCCCAGCACCGCCTGAAGCTATAACAGGTATACTTACTGATTCGCTTACAGCAGCAGTCAGTTTGTTGTCATAACCGTCTTTAGTGCCATCTTTATCCATACTGGTAAGGAGTATTTCACCTGCACCCAATTTTTCAGCCTTTTTTGCCCATTCTACTGCATCAAGCCCGGTTCCAATTCTACCGCCGTTTATAAAAACTTCCCAGCTTTCGCTTTCCTTCTGCCTGGCATCAATGGCCACTACCATACACCGGCTGCCGAACTTTAAAGCACCTTCTCTGATTATATCAGGGTTTTTTACCGCCGCTGAATTGACTGATACTTTGTCTGCACCGGCAGATAATATGCTTCTTATATCATCAATATTTCCAATCCCTCCGCCCACGGCAAAGGGTATCGATACCTGGCGGGCAGTTTTTCTTACTACTTCGATTATAGTTTTTCTGCCTTCATGAGTTGCGCTGATGTCCAGAAAAACCAGTTCATCAGCACCTTCTTTATCATAAAAAGATGCCAGCTCAACCGGATCTCCCGCATCCTTGAGGTTCACAAAATTCATTCCTTTTACGACCCTGCCTTCAAACACATCCAAACAGGGGATTATTCTTTTGGCCAGCATTTTTTTCTCCTTAAAATGCAGCATAATCCTGCAGTATTTTTAAGCTCGATATTGACCTGTTTTTTCCGCATGAAACTGAACAGCAAAAAAGAATCATTCTATTCATTAACCGGTTTTTTCTTCACACTTTCCGTACCTATAGGATAGCTTCCGCTGAAGCAGGCATCGCAATAATTTTTCGCATTCCCCCCCATGGCCTCAAACATTCCTTCAATACTCAGATAATGCAGACTGTCGGCGCCAATAAAACGGCGTATTTCCTCTACATCCATGGTACTGGCAATCAATTCCTCCCGGCGGGAAGTATCTATTCCGTAATAACAAGGAAAACGTGTGGGTGGAGATGATACTGCCATGTGTACTTCTTTGGCCCCAGCATCACGCAGCATTTCCACAATTTTTTTACTGGTGGTGCCTCTGACGATTGAATCATCTATCATCACCAGTCTTTTACCGGCAACGATTTTATCTACTGCATTAAGCTTTAGCCGTATACTGAGCTCCCGCATGCTCTGGGTAGGCTGTATAAATGTCCTGCCCACATAGCGGTTTTTCATCAAGCCGTCCTGAAAGGGAAGCCCTGCTTCTTCGGCATAACCAAGGGCTGCCGGGGTTCCGGAATCAGGCACCGGAATAACCATATCCACATCAAAATTGCTTTCCCTGGCCAGCTGTTTGCCCAATTCCCGGCGGGCCTGGTAAACATTAATGCCATCTAAAGTACTATCAGGCCGGGCAAAATAAATATATTCAAAAACACAATGGGCCTTGCGGGGAGAAACTGCTCCCTGGATAGATCTGACACCATCCTTATCTATGACTACGATTTCACCTGGTTCTACATCCCTTATCAGCGTTGCTCCAATTGTATCCATAGCCGCATTTTCAGAAGCCAGAACATATCCATCCTGGAATTTCCCCAAACAAAGCGGTCTGATACCCATTGTATCACGGACACCTACCAGTCGGTCTTCGGTAATAATAATCAGAGCAAAGGCCCCTTTTAAATCGATCATGCATTTTGCCAGGGCATCTTCCAGTTGGTCCTGGGAATAGCGTGCCAGTAAATTTGCCACCAGTTCGGTATCAGATGTGGTCTGAAATATGGAACCATAGGTTGCCAGTTGCTTTCTAAGTTCAACCGTATTGGTAAGATTACCATTGTGGGCCAGGCCCACCATTCCCTGCAGATAATGAAATACCATTGGCTGGGCATTCACAATCCCGCTTTCTCCAGTAGTTGAATAACGCACATGAGCGATGGCTATATTACCTTTTAAATCTTTTATATCCTCCTGCTTGATCACATCACTGACCAGTCCCATACTCTTTTGCAGTTTTATCTGGTGTCCGTCTGAAACTGCGATCCCCGCACTTTCCTGTCCCCGGTGCTGCAAAGCATAGAGGCCAAAATAAGCAGTGCTGGCAGCATCGGTGTCTTTTTCGGGGTTATTCAGGAAAACTCCGAAAACACCGCATTCCTCCTTAAATCTATCATCTATTTCATGTGGCATTCTATCGTCTCCTCCCAAGTCCTGGTAACAGCATCAACAGTTAAATCAATAAATATTTTACCTGTATCAGCAAATATCATACTTTCTCCCCCCACTTTACCCAATAGATTCACCTCAATTCCGCAAGATATTCTTCCAATTACTTATTATCTAATTAGGAAAAAATTAAGCCTTATAATCTGCCATTTACTAAAGAAGTCCCCGGGGTTATAAATATTTTCCCTGAAAATAGAATTCCCAGGCAGACAGTCTCGTAAATGAAACCTGTCCGCCTGGGCTTTTATCCCTATACGGTGTAGCGCCATAAGCACCTGTGTCACTTGGACCAGCCCATACAGAATATGCGGAACCCTAGACACACTTTCGAGTTTATATTATCAAAGCATTTGTCTGCTGTCAATGATTGCTGGTGTATACTTGAACAGGCATAATTTTTTGCCAATGCCTGCTGTTTGAATCATCATGATTCTTTATAAGGTTACTCCCACTCGATCGTCCCGGTTGGCTTGGGAGTTAAATCATACAGTACCCGATTAATCCCGGGAACCTCATGGGTTATCCGATGAGTGATGGTCTCAAGGACTTCATATGGAATAGGTTCAATTGAAGCAGTCATGGCATCCACTGTGTTGACCGCCCGCAGGATCACCGGCCATTCATAGCTCCGCTCATGATTCTTGACACCTACTGAGCGCAAATCCGGAACTACCGTAAAATACTGCCAGACTTTGCCTGCCAAATCTGCTTTTTCAAATTCTTCCTGCAGGATCGCATCCGATTCCCGCACAGCTTCCAGCCGTTCTCTGGAAATGGCCCCGATACATCTGACCCCTAAACCTGGTCCCGGAAATGGCTGACGGAAAACCATTGATTCTGGTAAACCCAAGGCCAAACCGCAGTTCCGGACCTCATCTTTGAACAGCATTTTAAGGGGCTCGATCAACTCAAACTCCAGGTCCTCCGGCAGGCCCCCCACGTTGTGGTGACTCTTGACGGCTTTAACGGTTTTGGTTCCGGATTCAATAATATCAGGATAAATGGTCCCCTGGGCCAGGAATTTCACGTCTTCGAGCTTACGTGCTTCATCCTCGAATACCCGTATGAATTCAGAGCCGATGATCCTGCGTTTTTCTTCCGGATCAGCGACCCCGGACAGTTTGTCCAAAAACCGATCCACTGCATTCACATAAACCAGATTGGCTCCCAGTTCATCACGAAATACCTGTACCACCTGTTCCGGCTCGCCTTTGCGCAGCAGTCCATGGTTCACATGCACACAGGTGAGCTGCTTGCCCATCGCACGAATCAGGAGGGCGGCTACTACCGATGAATCCACTCCTCCGGACAGGGCCAGCAATACCTTCTCCTGCCCAACCTGCTGGCGGATCAGGGCAACCTGTTCAGCAATAAAGTTTTCAATATTCCAGTTGGTTTCTGCCTGGCACTGACCGAAAACGAATTCCTGTATCTGCTTCCTGCGTTCTCCAGCATCCTTCGGCCAGGGCGGAGCACCATTATGGTCCACTGGCAGGACAGGAACCCCGGCATTCAGAAGTGCTGCAGAGGCTTCAATCTTTATTCCATCTACCACGCGATTAGGGCCTCCGTTAAGGATGATCCCCTTCACATTGGTCAGCTGAGCAAGCTGTTCTCCAGTCAGGTCATGGGGATGGATTTCGGTAAAAACACCTAAATCACGGATTTCACGAGCAATATTAGTATTCTCTGTGCTTCCTAAATCAATAACCAATATTTTGTCCTGTTTCATGCAAAACCTCCTGATTTCATTAGACTTATTTTACCATATCCGTGCCGCAGAACAGTACTGGCCTCTGTTCCCTCCCCGGCAGCTTATCAGGTATTTTCTGCTGTTAACAGCAAGAGAAATGCAATTATTGTTAACAGTGATTAATTATATCACCTTTTTCCTTTTCAAAAAAATTAAAAGATACCTCGGGCGAGGTATCCTGGGACTCACATAAGAATATTATGATGGCGTGAACCAGTTAAAAAACCGTTTCTCCGCGCATAAAGGCTGCTGTCCGCTCATCTGCGGGCTGGTCAAAAATCTTTGCGGTCTTGCCCTTTTCAATAATTTTCCCTTCATGTAAAAACAGCACCTCATCTGCCAGGCGTTTTGCCTGAAAAAGATTATGGGTGACCATGATGATGGTAGTGCCCCAAATTTGATTTATTTCGCGGATATATTTTTCAATTTCAGCGCCACTGGCTATATCTATATTGGAAGTAGGCTCATCAAGGAATAGTATCTGCGGTTTAAGGATTAAGGCTCTGGCGATGGCAACCTTCTGCCGCTCACCTCCGGACAAGGTACGGGAATCAGCCTCCCGGTAAGCAGACATGCCCACCATCTCCAGTGCTTCATCAACCCGTCTTTTTATCTCGCTGCCAGAGGCTTTGCGTTTCCGCAGCCCATAAGAGACATTGTAAAACACTGAGCCCTGAAACATAAAAGCCGTCTGGGTCACCATGGACATTTGCCGACGAAGTCTTAAAATCTGGTTTTTGCTCCAGTTGACCTTTTCGCCAAATACTTCCAGACTTCCTTGATCATTGACCAGCAATAAGGCCATTATGCGCAGCAGAGTAGTTTTGCCGGAACCGTTAGGCCCCAGGATGGTGTAGATTTTTCCGCCCGGTATCTCCAGTTGGTCTATATTCAATACTTCCCGCTCCTGGTACCGTTTTACTATATTATGTAATTTGAATGGTGTTGTCATAACGGAAAGTCCTCTTTTCCAGCATAATTATAAACAGGTTGATTAAAAAGGATATGGTCAGAAGAATAATGCCTAATGCCAGGGCCGTGCTGAAGTTGCCCATGCGGGTCTCTAAAACAATAGAAGTAGTCAGGACCCGGGTAGCCCAGCGAATATTCCCGCCCACCAGCATAACTGCTCCCACTTCAGCAATAACCCGGCCAAAAGCAGTAGTCAAAGCAGCGATAATACCCATTCGTGATTCGCAGATCAGTGTAAGTGCAGCCTGGCGCCGGGAAGCTCCTAAAGTTACGGCTGTATCGTATACATTCTGCTCCAGGGCCATGACCGCCCGAGCAGTTAATCCCCAAATAATCGGCGTTGCCAGTAAAACCTGGGCAATCACCATGGCAGCAGGGGAAAATAATAACTCATATTGACCCAAAGGACCTCTATAAGTGAGTAATAAATATACGAACAGGCCTGCCAGTACAGGCGGCAGGCCCATTAACGTATAAACTATATTCAGCAGTAATTTTTTGCCGGGAAATTTCTTCAATGCCGAAGCTGCCCCGGCGGGGATACCTATTAAAGCGGACAATGCCAAAGCAATCATGGAAACCTGCAGAGACAGTATGGTTACCTGTACGATTTCTGCATCCATTTGTACAATTAGATAAAAACCTTCACGGATTCCTTGCAATATTGTCTCCATTTTATTCTCCTGCCCGATATGTCAGTATCATTTTCCTCTATTTGGCATCCGGAACAAACAGGGCCTGACCAAATTTTTCCACACCAAATTCACCGATCATCTGCTGTCCTTTTTCTGAAGTCAGCCATTCAGCAAAGGCAGTGGCCCCTTCAAAATCTCTATTGGGAAACTTCTCCGGATTAAGAGGAATTACTCCGTAAGGATTAAAGAGTGCTTCATCCCCTTCTACGATGGGTTCCAGCTGATATTTGTCTTTTAATGCCAGGTAAGTAGCTCGGTCAATCAAGGTATAAGCTTTTTTCTCATTAGCCATCATGAATGTATCACCCATGCCTTGTCCGGCTTCTATGTACCATTCTCCTGCCGGTTCTGTTTCAGCTTTTTTCCAGATTGACAATTCTTTTTTATGAGTACCGGAGTCATCTCCCCGGGAAATGAAAACGGTCTGTTTTTCAGCCATAGCCTTGAAAGCGGCTAAAGCATCACTGGTTCCTTTAATACCTGCCGGATCTTCAGCAGGGCCAATAACTAAGTAGTCATTATACATAACATCACGTCGGTCAACACCGAATCCGTCTTCAATAAACTTATCTTCGGCAGCCCGGGAATGAACTAAAATAACATCAACATCTCCGGCTTCACCCATTTCAATGGCCTGCCCGGTTCCTACAGCAATGACTTCCACCTTGTAATTGGTGTCCTTTTGAAATTCAGGCAACAGATAATCCAGCAATCCCGAGTCATCGGTACTGGTCGTGGTAGCCAGTTTAAGCGGTTTAAGCTCCGGCGCTGCCTGCTTATCCGGCGGGGTACTTTCCTGTTGCCCGCAGCCTACAACTGCTATCATCATAAATATTACCAGCAAGGCAATGATAAATGATACTTTTTTCCCTCTCAATTTCATCATTATTAATCCTTCCCTCCAATAAATAATCAAATCATACGCATATTCGCTAAAACGAAAAAATGATCCTTTTCGCAGAGGCGAACAAGAATCATCCGGTAATAATCTTTATTCATTCCTCCTTTCCAGCGGGAGGCTTACCCGTTTCCCGGTAAACCCTATCGGATTAAAAGCCATAGTGAACCTTAGGTATTTAATCTCGGAGAATTTTCTTATTTATTTATTAATATTATGGATATATCCTGACTTTTTGTCAATCTATGCCATTATTTTAGTAATAATGTTCTATTTGAATTTAAAATTCTTTTCTTTAAACAATCTTAGGCAAGCATCAACTACATCCGGGTCATAAAGAACCCCTTTATTATTGAAAATCTCTTCCAAAGCCTTTTTTATGCCTAATGTGGGCCGGTAGGGACGGTGGGAAGACATGGCTTCGACTACGTCAGCTACTGCAATAATACGTGCTTCCAGGAGAATTTCCTTGCCGGCCATTCCGTTAGGGTAGCCGGTACCATCCATTCTTTCGTGATGCTGCAGGATTATTTCAGCAACCGGCCAGGCAAATTCTATGTCTTTAATAATTTCATAGCCAGTCTGACAGTGGGTCCTAACAATAGCCATCTCCAGCTCTGACAGCTCTCCCGGCCTGCTTAAAATTTCACTGGGCACTGTTATCTTTCCTATATCATGAAGACTTGCTGCTGCTGCTATTCCTTCACACTGGTGACCGGGGAGTCCCATCTCTTTGGCAATTGCTGCCGACAGTTCAGCTACTTTTCTTTGGTGCCCGGCAGTATAGGGATCTCTTATCTCCAATGCTGTTCCCAGGGAATTCGCTGCCTGCAATAGTACACGCTGCATTTTTTTCAGGTAATTTTCCATTTCCTGCACGGTACGGCTTTGTTCAGTAAGATCGATAAAAGTTGCTACCGAAGTTTTGGTTCCGGGAATCAGGTCTACCGCCATCTGACCATTTCTTAGCTTTCCTTCCTTATTGATCAGCTTAGTTTTATACTTCAGCGGCACTGATAAAGGATCTTTTCTTCGCATATTATGATAGGTTTTCATTTTTTCCGCAAAACTTTCGGGAACGATTTTCGTCCACTTCTTCCCGATCAATTTTTCTTTTTTATAACCCAATACTTTTTCACATTCTTTATTGACTTGGGAAATGGTCATATCTTCTTCCAACAGCAGAGTCGCTGCCCCAGTATTTTCGAAAATGGTCTGATAATAATTTTCACTGGCCGTAAATCTCGATTCTGCGTCCCGCTGTTGGGTAATGTCCTGCAGGGCAACAACAATATCTTCACTTCCAGGCAATATGGAATTATGTAAAACCCAGTTTCGTAATTTGCCTTCCTTATCGCGAATCGTTATTTCATATTTAGCGGGGGACTTTTGCGGTTCTGTATTACGGTAACTATAGTTCTCTTCAATTTTCTTTCGTGATTCTTCAGAGATACCAAAAGTCCAGATGCTTTTTCCCAGTAATTCGATCTGGGAAAAGCCTGAAAATCTTTCGAAATGAGGATTTACCATTATTATGGTCAGATTTTTATCGGTCACAATAATTGGCATTTTAATATTGTTAAAGACTTCCTGGTAAATATTTATACACTCCGGGGACTCCGGGGAATAGGCCTTCTCATGTGCTCGTTCTTTATTTTTTTCTCGTAAGCGGCTATGCTGTATTCCCATTAATAATTCCATGCCCCCTCATTATTTACAGGATTTTCTATAATTCTACATAAATACTTAATTATCCTGCTTTTACATATATAATAGTTTGCTATTGTCTATAAGGGTTTTTACACTGTCTGAAAGTTATGATCCGGAATAAGCGTAAAAATGGAAAAAGATTAGGAGGGAATGGTCATGTACTCTTTTTTATGCAGAAAATTTAAATTTATAACTACAGCATTGTTAATTACAGCTGTTTGTGCTTTCCCAATATTCGAGGTTGATGGCTTTCAAAATACCACTCAGGCATATGACCTGGAAAATGATCTGCCAGTCATAGGTTCTGCAGCTAATTTGCAAAGCCTGCTGGAAAAAGCCGGTACATCGTATAACAGAATTGGAACAAAGGGATTTGCCAGTACCGACGATATGCCGGTCGAGGAAAAAGCAGCAGTTTCTGCTGCTCCATCAGCAGGTGCAGCAGATTTCTCCTCAACCAACGTTCAGGTAGCAGGTGTTGATGAGGCTGACATTATTAAAACTGACGGTAATTATATTTATCAGGTAAGCGGGCAGAAGCTTACTATTGTCAAAGCCTTCCCCGCTGCAGAAATGGAAGCAGCTAACAGTTTCACTTTTGAGGATCCAAACTTTTGGGCTAGTGATATTTATGTTGATAATAATTATTTGGTAGTTATGGGCAGTTCTTACCGTGATCTGCCGGTGCCGGTTCCCTATCCTCTGCCACGGCCTGAACCTATGCTGCAGACAGAATCATCCCAGCCTGAACCAATGATCAGGACTGAAATATATCCGCCTTACTATCCTTATAATGTTGAAACCAGTAAAGTTTTTGTTTATGACATTACTGACAAAGCCAATATTAAAAAAGTGCGGGAAGCTGAACTGGAAGGTTCAGTAGTTTCTACACGTAAAATCGGTTCTTCCGTTTATATAGTAGCCAACCGTTATATTGATTATTACAGGATCATGGATCACGAAATCCAGTTACCTGCCTATAAAGACAGTACCAGCGGCAGCAGTTTCACCGAAATTACTCTGGATAAAATCCGTTATTTCCCCGATGCCATTTATCCCTCCT
Source organism: Syntrophomonadaceae bacterium (assembly GCA_012511795.1). Lineage (GTDB taxonomy): Bacteria > Bacillota > Syntrophomonadia > Syntrophomonadales > Syntrophomonadaceae > UBA1368. The sequence goes on along the minus strand of JAAZFJ010000013.1, from coordinate 4,347 downwards.
ATATACTGGTTGCCGTTTTAAACCTTGAAGATTTTAATAAACCCCTGGATGTTAAGACTTATCTGGGCAACGGAGAAAACATTTATGCTTCTCTCAATAACCTGTATGTAGCAGTGAGTTCATATAATTACAATAACCTTTCCCGGGATGGTGCAGGTGTAAGCACTAATAGCACCTCAGTCTACAAATTCGCTCTAAAACCTGGCACAACTGATTATGCCGGCAAAGGTTCGGTTCCCGGCACTATTCTTAATCAGTTTTCAATGGATGAATATGGCAGTTATTTTCGCATTGCTACCACCAGCAACAGCCAAGGCGCCGACGGTATTTATACAACACGAAACAATGTCTATGTATTAAGCAGTACTCTGCAAGTAACCGGGCGCCTGGAAAATGTTGCTCCGGGTGAAAGAATCTATTCCACCCGTTTTATGGGTGACCGGGTTTATATGGTAACCTTCAGAAATGTAGACCCGTTTTTTGTAATTGATTTAAAGAATCCCGAAAGCCCTCAGGTATTAGGACAGCTCAAAATCCCCGGTTATAGTGATTATCTGCATCCCTATGATGAAAATCATATAATCGGTTTTGGCAAAGACACTGTAGAGTTAAAGGGCTGGAACGGTCAGCCCCAGGCCTATTATCAGGGCATGAAACTGGCTGTTTTTGATGTAACTGATGTGCAAAATCCCAAGGAAGTTGCCCGGGAATTGATCGGTGACCGGGGAACTGATTCTGAACTGCTGCGCAATCATAAAGCCCTGCTATTTGCCAAGGATAAAAACCTTTTAGCTTTTCCGGTTACTTTGATGGAAGTACAACCTCAATATAACAGAACGGAAAGCGAAAGATCCAAACTTGAATACGGTCGTTTTGCTTTCCAGGGTGCGTATATTTATAACTTCGATTTGACCAATGGTTTTAAGCTTAAAGGGCGAATTACGCACCTGACCTCAGAAGATTATTTAAAAGCTGGTGACTACTGGTATGGCAGTGATAAAAATGTTTCCCGTATTCTTTATATCGGGGACACTGTCTATACTATTTCCCCTTCTGCGATCATGGCCCATGACCTTGATCATTTAAATCACATAAAAACATTAAGTCTTCCATGACCGCAGGATTAAACGATAAAGGGAAATGTTAAACACCTCTTTTTCATGTATAAAAGAACAATTTAATAACAAAATAAGGGCAGGAGGTGTAATGTCTTATGACACTAAGTTTTACCCAGAAAGAAAAAATGCTTCTGGAAGACCAGAAAACTCATGAACAGGTATGTATAGACAAATATAACAACTACGCCAACCAAGCTCAGGACCAGCAGCTAAAAACTTTGTTTCAGCAATATGCATCCCAGGAACAGCAGCATCTTGACAGTATTAACCAGATGCTAAGCGGACAGCTGCCCCCAACCAACCAGGGAAGCGGTCAAAACCAGCAGCAGCAGTCAGGTGCAAAATCTTCCAAGATGCAGGGAGCAATGGGGAATCAAGCTGATGTTGCATTGTGCAATGATATGCTGATGACTGAAAAGTATGTATCAGACGCTTATAATACGGCTATATTTGAGTTTGTGGATACCAATGTCCGGCAGGTTTTAAACCATATTCAAAAAGAAGAACAGCAGCATGGTGAAGGAATCTTTAACTATATGAAGAACCATGGTATGTATAATCCCCAGTAAAAAATGAAAATGAGGCTGGTTCCTTTTTCCATGGAAAATTGGAATCGGCCTCTTTTTTGCTTTATTTTTGTTTTAGCGGCGCGAGCGAAGCTCCTTGTATATATCAGACAGATCGACTCCCTGTTCCACCATCATTACCAGCAAATGATAAATTAAATCAGAAGTTTCATAAACCACTTCTTCTTTACTCCGGTTTTTTGCAGCTATTATTACTTCAGCACTTTCTTCTCCCACTTTTTTTAGAATCTTATCGATTCCTTCCCGAAAAAGATAGGATGTGTAAGACCCTTCGGGCATTCCTTTTTGCCTTGAAGCAATGATTGAATATAATTCCTTTAAAATATTGCTGTCATCTGCTGCAGCAGAATCCTGCGCTGTACCATCAAGACTGCGATAAAAACAACTGTAATTCCCAGTGTGGCAGGCTGCACCTTTCTGTTTTACTTTGACCAGCAAAGTATCTTCATCACAATCATAAAGAATTTGTTCAACCTGCTGGGTATTTCCCGATGTCTCACCTTTCATCCATAATTTTTGCCGGCTGCGGGAAAAAAACCAGGTATAACCGCTTTCAATTGTTTTAGCCAGTGATTCTTCATTCATATAAGCCATCATCAGAACCTGACCGCTGCTGGAATCCTGAACAATAGCGGGAACTAAACCTTTTTCATCAAATTTTATCTGTAACGGCATAAAGATACTAAATCTCCTTTACTTCGTAAAATGTTTTTTAAGTTAAGTATTTAATGTCTAATTACCAGCGGCAGCCAGCACATCAGCCAATTTAACTTTGCGGTCATACAATGCTTTGCCGATGATTGCTCCTTCAACCCCCACATCCTGGAGCTCCTTTAATTCAATGATATTCTGAATGCTGGATACTCCACCGGAAGCAATAATTTGCAGCCTGGTTTTATCCGCCATTTCTTGTATGGCATTTATATTCGGCCCTTTTAAAAGTCCGTCACGGGAAATATCAGTAAAAACTGCCCTTTTGATACCCATATGACTCATCTGCAGGCCCAATTCCACAGCCGTTATTTCAGAATCTGCTACCCAGCCTTCCACTTTTACCATGCCTTGGTGAGCATCAATTCCCAAAACGACCTGATCGGGACCAAATTTATCGAGGAGTTCTTCTATGAAATCAGGGCTGGTTACTGCTTTAGTCCCTATAATCACACGGCTGGCACCAGTATCAAGTACTTTTTTTACATCCTCCGTGGTCCTGAGTCCTCCTCCCACTTGAAAGGGGATATAAATTGAATCCGCGATCCTTTTTACAACCTCCAGATTAGATGGTTTCCCTGTAAAAGCCCCGTCAAGATCGACGATATGGAGCCACTTGGCACCTTGTTGCTGAAAAGATCGGGCTGCTTCACTGGGATTATTTGAATAAACAGTTTTATCATTTAATTTGCCCTGTATCAAACGGACGCACTGTCCATCTTTTATATCTATTGCCGGGTAGATGATCATTTTTTACACTCCAAATCTTCAACTGGATTTACAAATAGCCTTTACTGGACCAAATTCCGTCCAAACGCGGTTCAACACTTACTGCCTTTTTCAGAGCCCTGGCAAAAGCTTTAAAAACTGCTTCCGTTATATGATGGGAATTGACCCCGCGGATCATATCAATATGCAGGTTGATTCCGGCATTGTTAACAATAGCCTGGAAAAACTCGCGTACATTTTCGGTGGAAAAATTGCCGATGGCAGGCTGCGTGATATCCACTTCATAGACCAGATAAGGACGGCCTGACAAATCCATTACACACCTTACCAGTGCTTCATCCATGGGAACAATGGAATCTCCGTAGCGGCTTATACTGCGTTTGTCTCCCAGAGCCGCTTTGATCGCCTGTCCCAGACAAATCCCTATGTCCTCAACTATATGATGGTCGTCAACTTCAATATCTCCTCTGGCAGTCACTTTTAAATCACATAGGCTGTGAACCGCAAAAAGAGTAAGCATATGACTTAAAAAAGGAACTTCCGTATCGATCTGATAACTGCCGGTACCATCCAGTGATAATTGGACCAGGACTTCTGTTTCGCCAGTTTTCCTCTGGATCTCTGCACTGCGGGAATTTTCGTTCATTAATCTCGCCCCTTTCTGACTCTTATTGCATTGGCATGGGCTGTTAACCCCTCAACAGTTGCCAGTTTGATAATATCATCAGCATCTTCTTCCAGCCCTTCCCGGGAATAATAAATGATACTGGAGGCTTTCATAAATGTATCAATGGTCACCGGGGAATAAAAACGGGCTGTTCCTCCGGTTGGCAATATATGATTGGGTCCGGCATAGTAATCCCCTACCGGTTCCGGTGTATATTGTCCCATAAAAATGGCTCCGGCATTCTTGATTTTACTTAAGTATTCAAAGGGTTTGTCCACCATTAATTCCAAATGCTCCGGTGCGATAAGGTTAGCAACCTGACTTGCTTCATACATGGTTTCAGTAAGTATAAAAGCTCCGTATGCGGTCAAAGATTCTTCGATGATCTGCCGGCGGGATAATTCTTTCACTTGGCGATTAAGTTCAGCTTCTACCTTGTCAAATAAACCGGCATCATCACTGACTAAAATGCTGCGGGCCATCACGTCATGCTCAGCCTGTGACATCATGTCAGCTGCAATCAAAACCGGATCAG
>JAAZFJ010000194.1 GCA_012511795.1 Syntrophomonadaceae bacterium | reverse complement strand
GTTGATAATGATAAAACTTTGGAACTGCTGGCCAAGCAGGCATTGTCATATGCGCAGGCTGGTTGTGATATTGTTGCCCCTTCTGATATGATGGACGGCCGCATTGGCTATATAAGAGAAAAACTGGACAATAATGATTTAGTTGATACGATCATCATGTCCTATGCGGCCAAATACTCGTCAGCTTTCTACGGCCCCTTCCGGGAGGCAGCTGATTCTACTCCGCAATTTGGTGACCGCAGGTCTTATCAGATGGACCCTGCTAACCGCAGGGAAGCTTTGCGAGAAGTTAAACTGGATATCGAAGAAGGAGCCGATATCGTTATGGTAAAACCGGCCCTGGCTTATTTGGATGTGATCAAAGCAGTAAAGGACGAATTCAACTTTCCTACGGCTGCTTACAATGTTAGCGGTGAATATTCCATGATAAAGGCCGCTGCTCTTAAGGGCTGGATTGATGAAGAAAGAGTTATGATGGAGGTACTGAACTCCATAAAAAGGGCAGGGGCGGATATGATCATAACTTATTTTGCTAAAGACGCAGCCCGGTTACTAAGAAGTTAAAAGCTTTTTCACATATAAGGGGAGGTGAACAGTAAACTGGGGAAATTGCCCTGGTTTACTATTAAATGCTGGTATCATGGAACTCGACAAATCAATGCAACATGTTTTGCGATCACTGTTACAGAGATGCAGGAGCCAGACTTGCTGATGAATTGACAACAGATGAAGCAAAAAAGCTCATCAGGGAAATAAAATCGGCAGGTTTTAAAATAATGATATTTTCCGGCGGTGAATCAGTTATGCGCTCGGATATTTTTGAGCTGGGAAGCTATGCTACGGAAGTTGGCTTAAGAGCAGTACTGGGAACCAATGGTACTTTAATCACCGAAGAAGTGGCAAAGAAGCTGAAAGAAGCAGGATTTATGGCCGCAGGTGTAAGTTTGGACAGCCTTGACTCCCAAAAAAATGATAGGTTTCGCAAATTGGAAAATGCACATGATTTAGCCATTCAGGGAATGCTTAATTTAAAGAAGGCGGGACTCTCCTTCCAAATCCATACTACAGTGATGGATTGGAACGTAGATGAGCTGGAGGATATTACGGACTTTGCCATAGAAATAGGTGCAGTGGGGCATCATGTCTTCTTTCTGGTGCCTACTGGCAGAGGAGTAAATATAGAGGATGAAGCTCTGCGCAAAGTTGAATATGAAAAAACCATAACCCGACTGATGAAGAAGCAAACAGAGGTTAAAATCGAGATCAAACCTACCTGTGCCCCGCAATTTATGCGAATTGCCGGGCAAAAGAACATTCCCGTCAGGTTTTCCCGGGGATGCCTGGCCGGGATCAGCTACTGCATAATCAATCCCAAAGGAGATGTACAGCCCTGTGCCTATCTGGATATACCAGTAGGGAATGTTAAGGAAAAGCCTTTTGACGAAATTTGGCGGGACAGTAAATTATTCAAGGAACTTAGAACCATGGAGTACGGGGGAAAGTGCGGAGACTGCAATTTTATTGATACCTGCGGAGGATGCCGGGCCCGTGCCTATTATTACAGTAATGGCGACTATATGGCTGAAGATAACTGGTGTTTATATAAACCGCGAGGTACATCAAAATGACAAAACTATCTGCTTTGGATAAACAGGTCTTAAATAGAGTGCAAAAAGATTTTCCGCTGACGGTTCATCCCTTTGAAGTTATGGCTGAGGCTATGGGTGTAAGTGAAGCTCAGGTTATGGATAGTATCAGAAAAATGAAAACAGCAGGTATAATCAGAAGGATCGGGGGTATCTTCGATACGCCAAAAATGGGATATCATTCAACATTGTGTGCCTGCAAAGTGCCGCAGGACAGGATTGACGCAGTAGCAGCTTTGATTAACATGGAAAAAGGGGTAACACATAATTACTTACGAGATAACGATGTTTTTAACCTGTGGTTTACACTTTCGGCGCCATCCAAACCTGAATTAAAAGCAATATTATCGGAACTCCAACAAAAAACTGGTCTAGTTATTAACAGTATGCCGGCAACTAAGGTATTCAAAATCAAAGTATTTTTCGAAGTGGGTGAATAATAATTGAATAACACAAACGATGAAATAGATAAGCATATTATTGCATTTATCCAGGGAGATATCCCCATTGAGTCAAGGCCTTATAATGGACTTGCTGATGAGTTGGGAATTTCAGAAGATGAAGTGCAGGCAAGGATTCTTAAAATGATGTCAAAAGGCCTGTTAAGAAGACTTGGTGCAGTATTGCGCCATCAAAAAGCCGGTTTTGATTCCAATGCCATGGTGGCATGGGGTGTGGAGGAAGAAGATGCTGATGAAAAAGGGGAGTTTATGGCCGGTTATGATGAGGTTAGTCATTGCTATTTAAGGGAGACACCGCCTGACTTCGGCTATAATCTATTTACCATGATACATGCTCGCAGTGAAAAGGAATTACAGGAAATCATTTCCCGCATATCCAGTGAGGCTGGATTATCAAGATATACAATCATTAAAAGCCTTAAAGAGTTCAAAAAAACCAGTATGACCTATTATTAAGGAGCCGGGGTAAGGAGTGAGACAAATGAAAACCGATAAATCAAAGGCGCTTTTTGCCAGGGCCAGTCAATTGATGCCGGGTGGCGTCAATAGTCCGGTGCGGGCCTTTAAATCAGTGGGAACGACTCCACTATTTATCGATAAGGCGTCTGGTTGCAGGATTTATGATGTTGATAATAATGAGTATATCGATTATATTGGTTCATGGGGACCTCTGATTTTAGGCCACAGTCATCCGGCTGTAGTGGAAGCAGTTATAAAAGCAACCGAAAAAGGAACCAGTTATGGTACGCCCTGCCCGGGAGAAATCGAATTAGCTTCCCTGATCACAGAAGCGTTTCCTGCCATTGATAAGGTCCGCATGGTCAGTTCCGGGACGGAAGCCACCATGAGCGCTATCAGGATTGCCCGGGCTTATACCGGCAGAGATAAGATTGTCAAATTTGCCGGCTGTTATCATGGCCATGCAGATGCTTTCCTGGTACAAGCTGGTTCAGGCATGCTTACTTTAAGCGTTCCAGGCAGCCCTGGAGTACCTGAGAACACCGTCCAAAATACTCTAGTAGCCAAGTATAATGATGCAGCATCTGTAGAAAAACTATTTGCAGAGGAAGGCAAAAACATAGCGGCGGTTATTGTAGAACCAATAGCAGCAAACATGGGACTGGTAATGCCGGAACGTGAATTCTTGGCGAATTTACGTAAAATTACCAAAGAGTATGGCAGTGTGCTGATTTTTGATGAGGTGATCACCGGTTTCAGAGCCTGTTATGGAGGAATGCAAAATTTTATAAATATTGAACCAGACCTGACAACATTGGGCAAGATAATCGGAGGAGGACTACCGGTCGGTGCCTATGGAGGAAAGAGAGAGCTAATGGATATGGTAGCACCAGCAGGAGATGTTTACCAGGCAGGTACTTTGTCAGGGAATCCGCTGGCAATGGCTGCCGGTGTTGCAACTCTGAAAGTCCTTCAGTCCAATGACTGGTATGAAAGACTGGAAGTTGCCGGTTATTTACTGACCACCAAATTGAAAAAAATATTTGAAGATACGGACAGGTATTACCCTATAAACAGATTTGGTTCTATGTTTACGATTTTCTTTAATGAGCAGGATGAAACAATCGAGGATTACGAAGCTGTTAAAAGAAGCAACACGGAAGAATATGCCAGTTTCTACAGGGAACTGCTAAGTGAAGGGATTTACTTTCCGCCTTCGCAGTTTGAAGTCTGTTTTATTTCCTGTGCTCATGAACTGGAAGATCTGGAACTGACAGTTCATGCCATTGAAAGAGCTTTAAAAAGAGCAACTGATAAAGATTCATAAAGAACACTTATTTCTTGGCGCTGAGATCAGAATTATGATAAAATCAAAAACATTAGTCATAATCAAGAGCAGTTTATCTTTATGCAATACTTTAACTGATGATAATAAGTTATCAATAATGGTAAAAAAGCAGGAAATAAAATATCTTTATCGAAAGTTTATTTTTGATACACAATTTATATAAGGGGATATATAAATTGATATTTTGGCGGTAAGCTGACCGTGGGCAAAATATAGTGCTTTTCTTGGGGGTGGTTGGATATTATAATAGGTTTTGGGAGTGTAGAGGGTAAACCAGAGAAATATTAGTTAAAAAGGAGGAATGGTCTTGAAAGTTCTAGTATGTGTTAAGCAAACATTTGACACAGAAGCTAAAATTGAGTTGAAAGATGGCAAAATTGCCGAAGCTGGTATTAACTTAATCATTAACCCTTATGATGAAGTAGCAGTTGAAGGTGCTATTCAGCTCAAGGAGAAAAAAGTTGCTGATGAAGTTGTTGTTGTATCTGCAGGAGCAGACAAAGCTATGGATGCCATCCGCACAGCACTGGCAATGGGGGCTGACAGGGGTATTTTAGTAAAACAGGATACTGCAGCAGATGAATATGCCAGAGCAGTTGCCTTGGCAGCAGTTATCAAAGAAGAAAACCCCGAATTAGTATTGGCAGGACATGTTGCAGCTGATGATGGCTCTTCACAGGTTCCTACCCGTATTGCAGAGATTTTGGGCTACCCCCATATTAATGTTATTACATCTTTAGACATAGCCGACGGCAAAGTTACTTGCAGCAGTGAAGCTGATGGCGGAACTCAGGTAACAGAAGTCAGTTTACCCGCAGTTATTTCCAGCCAGGTTAGCTGGAATGAGCCGCGTTACCCTTCTATGAAAGGAATTATGCAGGCAAAGAAAAAACCAGTTGCAACAGTTGATGCTGCAGCAGCAGACAACAAAATCAATATCGTTGAATTTAGTCTTCCCGCTGCCAAACAGGCTGGTATTAAGATAGAAGAAGATCCTGATGTAGCTGCTGCCAAATTAGCAGATTGGATCAAAAATACCGCCAAAGCCGAAATTAAAAATTAATTTACTTATAGTAAAAAAGGAGGGTAATAGATGGCAGGGACATGGGTATTTGTAGAACAAAAAGACGGTAATATCCGTAAAGTTACATTTGAAATGCTTTCTGAAGCCAAAAAATTTGGTGATGAAGTTAGTGCCGTAGTTTTTGGTAAAGGTGTAGAAGCTTTAGCTCCTGAGTTTGCCAAATACGGAGCTGACAAAGTATATGTCGCTGATGATGATATTTTCGGAGACTATAATACTGGTGCTTATGTAGCCCAGATGGCAGCAATGATTGCAGAGTATAAACCTAATGCGGTTATGTTTGCCCATACTTTTAACGGCAGAGATTTTGCTTCCAGACTGGCACAGAAACTGGAAGCCGGACTAGCTACTGACGTAATCAAAGCTGAAATCAGTGCAGGAAAAGGCTTATTTACAAGAGCCATATATGCCGGTAAAGTTTTAGCCAAAGTAGAAGTAACTACTGATCCGGTACTGGCTACCATCCGTGCCGGCGTATTTGAAGTTGTTGAAGGTGCTGGAGCAGGTGAGGTTGTTAAACCGGCTATAGCTGCCACTGCTGCTGATGTATATCAAGCTATAAAAGATTTTGTACCTACTGTATCAGCTCGTCCGGAACTGACTGAAGCTCCGGTCGTCGTTTCAGGTGGACGCGGATGCAAAGGACCTGATGGCATTAAAATTGTTGAACAGCTGGCTGACCTTCTGGGTGCTGCCCTTGGCGGTTCAAGAGCCTCAATAGATTCCGGATGGTTAGGACATGAACTGCAGGTTGGACAAACTGGAAAAGTTGTTAACCCCAACCTGTATATTGCATGTGGAATTTCAGGTGCAATCCAGCATTTAGCTGGGATGTCATCTTCAAAATTCATTGCTTCGATCAATACAGATCCTGAAGCACCAATATTCAATGTTTCTGATTTTGGTGTAGTAGGCGACTTATTTAAAGTTGTTCCGCTTACAGTGGATGAACTGAAGAAATAGTTTGAGCAGGGGGAACGGGGACACTGGATATATGTAAAAACATATATCCAGTGATAACTGAGGTGTTGTTAAGGAGGGAATTAGATTGTTTTTTGCATTTACTCCACTTGAAGGTGGTTACGATGTCCCTATGCGTATAGTAGGGGCGAATATTCCCTACGAATGGCTGATTTATATTATAATGTTTATCCCCATCACCATTTTTTTGTATGGAGCATGGAAGCGAATTCAGTTATGGCTGCTGGCTGAAGGAGAGTCAAAACGGTTTGATAATATACCCCAAAGGTTACTCTCCTGGTTTACTTTTACTTTTGCCCAGGCAAGAGTTATCAGAAAACCTTTTGCCGGTTTCATGCATTTTTTGCTTTTCTGGGGATTTCTAGTGTTGGCTATAGCTGCAGGTGTTGATGCAGCTCACTTTTGGATTGGATGGCCGCATATTGAAGGGAATTCCTATATTTGGTTTTCATGGGTCGTGGATGTACTTGGATTTTTGGGCTTGATTGGAATTATTGCTTTAGCCGTCGTACGTTATATGCAGAAGCCGGATCGGCTTAACGATACCAAAGTATCTGACGGATGGATCATAGCTTTGATTTTCGTGATTTTATTAACAGGTTTTGTCATTGAAGGACTCAGAATCAGTGCTCAGATCATTATGTCAAGTACCATGGCTCAAATTGCTTATGAAAGATCCGCATCTCCCTTTGGTTGGCTTTTTGCTTATCCTTTTCTGAATATTAAACTTGATACCATTCTTATGGCACATCGCATTATGTGGTGGTTCCATATGGCAATTGCTTTCTTATTTATAGCACTTTTACCATTCACAAAACTGTGGCATATCGTAACCGGTATGCTAAATTATGCATTCCGCGATTTAGGACCATCAGCAGTCTCAATGGTCTATAACATTGAAGAAGCTGAAACCTTTGGTGTTGAAAGAATTGAAGAGTTCGGTTGGAAAGACCTGCTTGATTTGGATGCCTGTATCAGATGCGGCAGATGCCAGGAAAACTGCCCCGCCTACAACACTGGTAAAGCACTTAATCCCAAGATTACCATTATTCAGAACATGAAGAAACACCTGGAAGAAAAAGCGCCTTATCTTATTGCTGCTAAAGCTTCCGGAGAACATGACGCTGAAATGGTAGCGATGACTGCAGAGGCAGCAGAAGAAGCTGTGAATCCAATGGATCAAAGCCTCTTATATGATATTGTTACCACGGAAGTCATTTGGGATTGTACAAATTGCCGGGCTTGTATGGAACACTGTCCTATGTTTATCGAACATATTCCCAAGATCGTTGAAATGCGCCGTAACCTGGTAATGTGGCAGGGAGACATGCCCAGTGAAGCACAAATGGCATTTACTAATATGGAAAGAAATTACAATCCTTGGGGAGTTGGATTTGCGAATCGTGCTGACTGGCTAAATGAAAGAAATATTCGGGAGATAGTGAACCTGGTTCCCGAAGATGGAAAAGAATTTGAATATTTGCTTTATGCAGGCTGTGCAGTTTCCTTTGATGACCGTTACAAGAGAGTTGGCGAAGCACTGGTAAGATTGCTTGACAAAGCAGGTGTAAGCTTTGGTTATCTGGGGACGGAAGAGTACTGCTGCGGTGACTCAGCCAGAAGACTTGGCAATGAGTACCTGTATCAGACACTGGTGCAGTCCAATTTGGATTCCTTTAACAACTATGGAGTTAAGAAAATCATCGTAGTTTGTCCCCATGGGTATAATGCGCTTAAAAATGAATACCCGCAAATGGGCGGTAATTTTGAAGTATATCATTATACGGAAATTCTGGCTAAATTGATTGCTGAAGGCAAACTGAAAGCAGACAAGGCACTGAGTGCTAAAATAACCTATCATGATTCCTGCTTCCTGGGCAGACATAACAAGATTTATGATCAACCCAGACAAGTTCTGAAAGCTGCCGGAACCAACCTGGTTGAAATCGAAAAAGGTAAAGATTTCGGCTTCTGTTGTGGAGCAGGCGGCGGCCGTATGTGGCTGGAAGAAGATGCGGTAGAAGGCTATAAACGTATCAATGACACCAGGACTGACCAGCTGTTGGTACCTGAACCAGAAATGATCGTAACTAACTGCCCGTTCTGTCTGACCATGATTTCAGACGGTGTAAAAGGTGC
>JAAZFJ010000193.1 GCA_012511795.1 Syntrophomonadaceae bacterium | reverse complement strand
TTGTTTAATTACTGAACATTTAGTCAAATCTTACATTGTGAACAAAGAATAAAGGAATGCATTAATACTTAAAATAATTATGAAGTTCAAATAAAGGAGGATGATCATGGAGCTAAAAGGAAAACAAACAATTTATTGTAGTGTAGATAGCTGTAAGTATAACGAAAAAAGAGAGATTTGTTCATTGGAAAATATCGAAGTTGCTCCCTGTAATCATGTGCACAGCGGTAAAGCTGAAGAAGAGAGTTTGTGCAGCAGTTACCAAAGAGATTATTAAATTTAAATAACTTAGGTTAAAGCAAATGGCTGCTTAGGCAGTCATTTGCTTTTTATTTATCAATATATTGGAGGAAAATGACAAAATAAAAAGAATGATACTAAAAAGGGGTGAATAAGGTGGCCGATGTAGATAAGCGAATTCTGGCCGGATTCGCAATAATAATGATAATTACATTTGCTGCTGGAGTTAAATATTCTGATATGAAACAAAAGCGCTTAGTCGAAGCATCGAATCTTCAGCTAAGTTTTGACCAAGAAGCAGATCCTCCTGTTGAAATAATTGAACCTGAGGAAAAACTGCAGGAAATAAAGGCATACGTTACGGGTGCTGTAGAAAGGCCTGGTGTCTATTCATTTGCAACCGGAGCAAGAATTTATGAAGCGCTGGAACTGGCAGGCATACTGGATAATGCTGAACTGAGATTTGTAGAAATGGCGCGTGTTATTGAAGACGAAGAAACTATTTATATTCCGGCAATTGGAGAATCAGAAGTACCGTCAAGCTATGTGCCATCAACGATCTATAGCGCTAACCATCAGGGAAAAATCAATATCAATAAAGCTACATCCGAGGAATTGGCTGCCAACCTAAGCGGTATTGGTCCGGTTTTGGCTCAGCGAATAGTAGATTATCGTGATGCCAATGGTTCATTCAAAACCATTGAAGAAATAAAAAACGTATCAGGCATAGGTGATAAAAGATATGAGGATTTAAAAGACAGTATTATTGTTAAGTAAACTTCTGGCAGGTAATCAATGGAAAGATCACTATTTTACATATTTGTAAGCCTGGCCGCTTCTATAATAATTGGCTGCTATGAGATATGGTGGTTATTCTTTCTGCTATTAACAGGCATATTACTGGTATTAGCTTTTACCTCTTACTCCAGACCAGCTCTTTATACCATAGTTATCTTATTTACTGGAGTATTGCTGGCCGGTTTTTCATCAGACGATATTCCTGAAAATCTCCCGGCTGAAGAGAGTTTTATTGTTGAGGGGAAAATAGCAAACTATCCTCAGAATGAAGAAGGCAGAGGGAAGTTTACAATTGATACTAATTGTAAAAACCATTACCTGAGCAGAATTCAAGTTTTTACAGCTTTCAATAGCGATGTGCAAAAAGGTGACCGAATCGCTCTCAAAGGTTCACTTAAACCTCCAGACCCTCCGGGAAATCCCGGTCAATTTAATTATCCCGCCTATCTGAAGCATGAGCATATTTTTTATACACTGTCAGTTAAAGAACCTGAAGATATTAAAATATTGCAGCCTGCTCAGGGTATGAATAAAATAGTCAATTCTTTTCGTGATCAGGGAATAAGTATTGTTAATACTGCACTCCCGCCTCAGGAAGCTCCCATATTGCTGGGTATGTTACTAGGGAAGGTCGACAGTATTGATGATGAGCAGTATGATAACTTTCAAAAAACCGGGATTATCCACATATTTTCGGTATCAGGGCTTCATGTAGGCTTTGTGGTGCTTTTATGCAGTTGGCTCTCAGCTTTATTTAATTTGTCAAAACGTAACAAGTTCCTGTTTAACGTTATTACGATAGTTCTATACGGAACATTGACCGGTTGGCCGGTTTCTGTAGTCAGGGCTTCAATAATGGCTGTAACTTGTTTAACCGCATACTATTTTGGCCGTGAAAATCAAATGCTCAATAGTCTTGGTATGGCAGGTATCATCATTCTTCTTTTTGATCCCCAGGCTCTTTTTAAAATATCCTTTCAACTATCATTCCTGGCTACTTTTGGGCTGGTCTATATTTTTCCGGTTTTAAGAACATATTTTAATCAGCACCACGTATTTTGGGATCTGATATTGATACCGGTTAGTGCTCAACTGGCAGTTCTGCCGCTGATAGCCTGGTATTTTAATTTATTTTCGCCTGTTTCTTTAATAAGCAATATAATTGTTACTTATACAGCTGGTGCCAGTGTCATACTAGGGATTTTTACCCTGATACTGGCTCCCTTTTTGCCTGGTCTGGCAACTATTATCAGTTATCCAGCAGGTCTTTTCATTGAGATCATCATTCATTCAAACGTACTGTTTAAAAATCTTCCACTGGCTTATTTATGGGTTGCTACTCCGAAAGCAATGATGATCATTGCTTACTATGGGGGATTGGTACTGCTTTTTTATGGGTTAAAGGAAAATATCGATAGAAAGTGTTTTTATACTGGCTTATCTATGGTTTTAGTGTTTATGGTGATTTTATGTCTTCCGGCCAGCGTTTATAATCGTGGAACAACGGAATTTGTCTTCATTGATGTTGGACAAGGTGACAGCATACTGATGAAAACTCCTGAAGGGAAATTCATTTTAGTAGATGGAGGAGGGAGTGATTTTTATGATGTAGCATCCACCCGTTTAATGCCTTACTTGCACCATCGTGGAATCAGAGAAGTATATATGGCCATAAACACCCATCCTGATACCGATCACCTTTCAGGAGTGGTGAAAACCATTAAGGAACTTAGGGTAGTTAATATTGGTCTGCCTCAAACAATAAGCAGTGTTCAGGAATATAAACCGCTGAAAGAATTAGCTGCTCAAAAGAAAAGTAATGTAATAGAACTTAATCAGGGTCAGACAATTAAGGTGGAAAAGAATTTTATCATTAAAGTACTGCACCCAGAAATTGGGGAGGGGCAAAGATCTGATTATAATCAGGAATCACTGGCTTTATTAATCGAAAGCATGGGGATAA
>JAAZFJ010000192.1 GCA_012511795.1 Syntrophomonadaceae bacterium | reverse complement strand
GTGTGAAAACCTCATTCAGGTTGGCTGTATAGACAAACTTATTTTCTTCATCGCCTACGGCCACTTCTTTTTCTGATAGAAACGTGCCGTTGGGTGAATATATTCTAAAGATAGCCTTTTTAACCTGGACGTTATTCTCCAGCGAAGCAGTCCGCAGGGTAAAATCCACAGTTTTGTCCTGCAGCATCACTACGCTGCCCGCCACCACGGACGAGTCCTCACCGTTTTGGGGCGACCCATTGATACTGATTGGTTTCATGCTGGTAAAAGTGGGCAATATAAGTTCCTTGGTTGCGGATGGGTTAATTTTGTCTACATAGGATACGCCGCCGTAGTCCACGGTTAGCAGATAATAGCCGTTCTTGATAAGGTTGGCCGTATCGAATTTAAATCTGCCCCGGCTGTCGGTAGCGGTGCCGTAACCCATTTGCGCGTGGGGATCGTCCGGATCATAGCTGCCGCCCATTTTTACCGCGGCCCCAGCCACAGGCACTAATTTGTCCACATCTTCACCGTTATTGTTCTTGACCTGGGAATAACCCTTCCTAATAGTATACTCCCGCGTTGTAACCCGGCCGCTTACCGGTCCTTTGTAAATTGTCTGTCCCGTCATGGGTACATAGTAATAATAAAACAGGGGGTTGGGCTGGTTCACCTTGTAGCCGAACAGATCGCCGAACATGGGCGTATCATATTCCGCATCCAATACGCCGTCCCCGTCATAGTCAAACTGCCGGTACAGTTCGCCCGTTTCGGGATCGCGTATCTCTTCTTCGTCCAGGACGCCGTTGCCGTTGGTATCTCCTGTCCTGTTGGCCCACTGGGTGGTATAGCCTACCGGGGGGATGGACACAAATTCAACATACTGTCCGGATTTAATATCCTCGAGCTGTCCTTCCGTGCTAGTAGTCTGCCCACCGTAAGTAATAGTGCCCTGCAGGCCGGGTAAAACCCTTTGATTGTCAGGATCCCGCTTGACATGTAATTGCTGAGCGCCAAAGAATGGGGTAACCTTTACCTTTTCCGTCAGGGTAACGGTATGGATTCCGGCATTCTGGCTGCCCGACTCGCTATGGTAGGCTTGGCCGTTATAGGAAACATTATAGCCCGCCACCATATAGCCGTTATAGCCTACACCATTGAGAATAACCTTGTCGCCGACGTGTAAGTAGATGGTGTTGGTTTTGTCCTTATCATAAATATGGCCGTCATCGGACATCCCCAGTACGTCGCCCTTGTTTTTATTACTATCCCATATGTACACGCTGATGCCGGCTTCTTTACGGTCAAAAACCGGCTGGACCAGAAACTTTCTTCCATTTTCCGCGGCTTGGCTGTATGTGTCAGCATCCTGGAGCCATTTATGGTCGATCACGATTTTGCTTGTTTCGGCCAGGTCAAAGTATTTGTAGTCGCCGTGATTGCTTGGGTTGACAAACCTCACGCCTTTTAAACACCAGTTTTCCCGGACGTTTTTGGCCTTTACGGTAAATGTGAGCGAGTCGGCAGAGGTATAAAATCCTTTGGCGATCCGCTGTTTGCCATCCCAATCGCCACTGATTTCAATCGTCCCAGGATTTACTTTTTCCTCCGTATAGTTGTCTTCTTTCTTGCTGAAGTCAAAAGTGTATTCCAGAGGTTCGCCTTCCGGAGCAGTGGCATTTTTGATATCAAATTCAAAGTAGCGGTAATACATTTCAAGGGAGTAAACCCGCCCGGCAAAGTAGGCGCCACGACTTTCGCAGTGTATCCAGGGAATCGCTTTTTCGGTGTAATCTTTCAAATCGTCATTCATGTCTTGCTCTTGTGACCAGAATTGCAATTTCTTGTTTCTCCCACCATTGTCTCCGCTAAGGCCAGCGGTTTTATTGTTATTAAAGCCCAGATCCATCCAGCCATTTTTATTGCTGCCACTAATTTTGTAATACTCTACATCGGCAAAGGCAGACTCCAGGGTGCTCAAATAAAACTTATTTTCTTCATCTTTTGGAACTGTGTTTGACCAGTTTCCATTGTACTTGCAAATGCTCTCATACCAACCATCTGGGTGAAGCGAGTGCCAATTGTCTTCTGACCCTTCTGTACAATGCACTTCATCAGCGCTTATTATTATTTTCTCGACGCCATATATTTCGCCTTCCTGGACGGCCTGGGCGGCCATTGTACCCGCCGGCTGTTCAGCCTGGGCATTTGGTAATAGCTGCCCGGGAATCAGGACCTGCACCACCTCGTCACCCAGGACAGCGACAGACTGGTCGGGCTCCAGCTTAACGTAAAAGTACTTGTCCACTGCACTATTATTTTTAACCACCGGTATCTCCAGGCTTAACTCCCTTTGCCCGGGCAAAAACAATATCTTTTGTCCCAGCTCAGTATAATCCGTGCCGGGCCTGGCGCTGTCACCGATGGTGTAAATGCGTGCTCCCGCATAATAGTTCACACCCGCGGTCCGGGTGAGGGTGATTTGGGCCGATTCGCCGTCAGTCGTAAAGCTGTGTTCGGCAAAACGCAATACCGGCGTTTCGTAGGGCTCGTCGTCAATGATATTAACCGTTGTTTCCTTCTGCAAACCGATTACACCGCCATCGGTTACATCAGTGATGACGAAAACGATCTGTTCCTGGGCTTCCGGAAGGTTATCGTTGATGATATTAAGATAGAAACTCTTCACTCGCTCGCCGTCAGCAAAGCTCAGGGTAAATTCGGTTCCTGGTGCCTGAGCATAAAAATCGTCGGCTGCTGCCATCGCCGTATTGAGCTGCTCTAGCTCCTGGCTGTCGGGTATGGAATACTTTTCCCGGTCAGAAGGCTTGCCCATCGCCTGTTCTTTGACCGCTCTCAGCCCGTTACTGGGCGAATCTTTTACTATATTTTCCCCGTTGTTATCAACATCCTCTTCCTCGCTGTCACCAATGATCTCATACGAAGCTTCTTCATCATTGTTATCAATTGTTTCATATGGAGAATCTTCCTCGTTGTTATCAAAGGGCTCATATACCGCCTCTTCCTGATTGTTACCAATGGTCTCATACGAAGCGTCTTCATCGTTGTTATCAACTGTTTCATCTTTGGGCTCTCCCGGACTCATATCAACAGCTCTATCTGCGTTCTCTTCCATGCCCTCATTTACGCTTACTTCTGTTAGCCCATTGGCCAAAATTGCCGGGGTAGTTTCGTCGCCGGCAATTTTCTGATCAAATAAAAAGCCGGGAAGGGATAAATAGTAATCCTGCCCGTACTTGGAAGATATATCAACAGCTTTGACCGTTACTGATACACTGCCCTCTCGGCCACCCTGTCTAATAATACTGATCATGGTGCGCCCACTGTATTCATGGGTTTGGATTTTTACCGCCGCCAGGCTAAAGGCTCCATGAGGGTATTGGGCCACGAATTCATCGGACACCGTAAGTTCTTCCTCAGTAAAATCACTCGCCCAGACGGGTGGAACCATCAAAAAACTAAAGCTAATAATAAGTAGCAAAGCTATTAGTTTTTTAAACATTAAAACCTTCTTCAAAAATATCCCTCCTAGCTATGACCGCAATGACTTCAGTTATTAAATAAACACATTCGATGTTAATTTGTCATAACCTTCCTTTTTTTGATTTTTTTGCATGCTCCTAGGTTTACATTTCCTTGTTGTATTTGTTGAAGTAATAAACATTGGCAAAGATAAAGAATAAATAGATCGCCACTAGGCGCCAACCCTACACAGAAGATGATAAACCCGATTGCCGCTAGAAAAAAGTATCGACCAACCTTATATTGTTTCATTTTCTGGTTCCTCCTCGTAAATAAAAACTTCCTCGATACTTAACCCGAAATATCGGGCAATTTTAAAAGCCAAGATGATCGAGGGATTATACCGCCCGTTTTCCAACGAACCAATCGTTTGTCTTGATACTTCCAGAGCTGAGGCTAATTCTTCTTGCTTTATACCTCTAGCTTTGCGGATTTCCTCTAATCTATTTTTCAAGATTTCAACCCTTTCTATGGAAAGTATACTTTCCATATTGCCATTATATCACCATGCAGCAAAATGTCAAGCTAGCTTTCCATATAAACATCGGGCTTTGCCACATGGTAGCTCATTACTTGAAATACAATCCATAACATTTTGAGCTTGTTTATTTCTTCTATTGTACATGTAGAAAGGTTTGCTTGCCGGAACACATCAGCACCGAATATGAGTACATTATAAACAGTCCCTATGTTTATTTGCCTTGATGCTATCGTTGTTATAATATTGGTGATACACAATACATAATAATTGGAGGATTCTTTAATGCAAATGAAAAAGTATATAGCTGAATTTATTGGCACCTCTGTTCTTGTCATTATGGGATGCGGAACGGCGATGTTGGTGGGCACTGATTCTGTCAACGGATCCGGATACATTCTGACGGCATTGTCCTTCGGTCTGGTTATTGTCGGCATGGCTTACTGTGTTGGGAATATTTCGGGTTGCCATATTAACCCAGCTGTTTCACTTGGCGTTCTCATGACCAGTGGTATGACTGCTTCTGAGTGGGTCGGATATGTGGTATCCCAATGCTTAGGCGCTCTGTCCGGTGCAGGCATCCTGGCTGTAATCTTTAATCTTGGTAGTGTTGTCGACATGACAGGCGGCTTTGGCTCCAATGGTTTGTCCGGAGTCAACGGCAGTGTTGGTGCAGGTCTGCTGGTGGAAACCGTTTTAACCTTTATCTTTGTTATAACTATACTCGGAGTAACTAGTAAGAAGGCAGCTCATGGTTCCTTCGGAGGTTTAATTATCGGCCTGACTCTGGTTCTGGTTCATATCCTGGGTATCGGCTTGACTGGTACTTCTGTCAACCCGGCTCGCAGTATTGGACCTGCCGTCGTTGCTGCTTTAGCGGGCAACACGGTCCCGCTTACTTCTCTTTGGGTATTTCTCATCGGTCCTCTTGTCGGTGCTGCCTTGGCTGCTGTTGTATACAAATATCTGGAAAGCAGCAATTAATAAAAACTAAACCATTTGGATTTGCCACACTATTAAATGTGTTCTATGTTCTATTCCAAATTTCATGTGCAGTAAAAGTCATAAAACCCAATAGAATCAAGTATTTCTGGTCATAGACAAACCTGGCTCAAAATGAGTCAGGTTTAATCGTATCAACCATGGTTTTACACACTTTTTCGCCCACCTACTTGTTAGCATAGTAACACCTAGGAAGCAATAGTCTTTATTTGGCCTCGTCATAATCAGCATTTCCAATCAATTTTTGCTTGGTTTGGCTCGTTCTCCACGGCAACGGCATGCAGGGCTGCTTCCATACGTCCGCACTCTTCAGCAGCGTATTGCTCTATTTCTTCCCAAGGTGCATCAGTCCCGAGTCGGTCATAAGCGACCGCGAGCGCTCCATAAAAGGCGAGTCCTATGCAATGCCGTGCTGAATGGATGGTCGACGCGCATTGACCTACCGCTCTTGCGGAGGCTTGTGCAACAGGATTTCCGTCTGCTTCGCGAGCGGCCACATGGCACTGAAGTATTTCCGTTTTTGCCTGAGGCAGTTTGATTGCTCCCGATAGCCACTCTCGAGCTGCGTTCAGTGCATTTTGCGGTCGCAGGTCATCTGGATTGTACTTGCACTATAACCCGCTCAGAATAGTCAACTGCCCAATGCGCAAGCGTCACCTTACTTTGCGTTTCAATTAATTTCATAAGAGACTGAATATACGGTGCTTTCCAGGCGCTTAGCATCTTTCTTGCTTTTGGCATAATCACCCTCCTTATAGTGGTCTCAACTATAAAGATGGCCTCCTATAAAACAACAACGCATATAATGATATTGCTTTTGCGTTGCTGTTTTGTTTATACACCAGAACACGGTGAAAATCCCTTATCTTATCCATGGTCCATTCTAATTAATTGCATTCATCAGAATCACTGTCATGCTTGGACGGGTTGCAGCATAAGTAGGCCCCACCATGTTATTTCCTCCCCCTCCTGTGTTACGTCCCCCTGACACTGCCCCTAATACTAGTTATTTAAACTTTTTCGCACCTCTTGGTTCTTAGCAATGTTTTCCGTTAGCCTGTCCAGTATAACTGCCAGAATTACTATTCCTAAGCCCCCAACTGTCCCCATGCCAATATCCAGGGTCTGCATTGACCGCAGAACTACCAACCCCAATCCGCCAGCACCGATCATGGAAGCAATCACTGTCATAGCCAGAGACATCATTATACACTGGTTTACCCCAGCCATAATAGTAGGGAGAGCTAACGGAAGCTGTACATCAATTAGAGTTTGCCCTCTGCTGGAGCCAAAAGCTCGGGCTGCTTCCACCATTTCCCGCGAAACTTCACGTATACCCAGGTTAGTTAAACGCACTGCCGGTGGCATGGCAAAAATCATAGTAGCCGCCAGTGCAGCTACCTTGCCCATGCCAAAGAACATAACCGCTGGAATCAAATAAACAAAACTGGGAAGGGTTTGCATAAAATCTAATATAGGACGCAAGATTTTTTCCGCCCTATCACTTTGGGATGCTATAATTCCCAGCGGTACACCAAATATCAATGACATAATTGTTCCCGAAACAGCCAGCGCAATAGTAGACATGGTTTCTTTCCATATCCCCATACCAAATGTGGTTAAAAGGCCCAATACAGCAAAAATAGCCAGACGGATACCTGCCAGCCGCCAAATTATTAAACCTACTATAATTATAATCACTGATTCAGGCGGCCATAGCAAAGTCATTTCAAACTGTTTAATTAGAATTTCTAAAAAAGAACTAAATGATCGCATTGCAGGACTGATATGATAATTGACAACTTCAAATATGACGTTAATCCAGTCAGCAAGCGGGATAAAAAATTCAATCATTTACAGTACCTCTCTCTGCAAGTTTAGCCATAACCGAACCGCGTACAATGATACCCAATAATTTTCTCTCCTCACTTACTACTGCCAGCGGGGTACTTTTTCCGGTTAACAGGGCAAATAAATCTTTCAACGGAGTATCGGGAAGCACTGTATGCACATCCCGCCTTAATATGGTTTCCAGATCTTTTTGTTTACTTTCCACTGCCTCTAAAGCGTCTTCAGCCATTACTATTCCTTGTAAACGACGTTCTTTATCAACTGCAAATACGCTGGAAATGCCGTGTTCTTCCATGCTGTGCAAAGCAACCCGAGGACCGTCTTTGGGAAATCTCACTACCACATTTGGTTTCTTCATCACCATCTCTGCTGTCAGTACTCGCGATCGGTCAACATTCTCCACAAACTTTTCAACATAATTAGTAGCAGGAGACATCAATATTTCTTCCGGAGTACCAACTTGCACAATACTGCCATCCTTCATTAAAGCAATACGATCTCCCAATTTCAAGGCTTCATCAAGGTCATGTGTAATAAAGACAATTGTCCTGTTCATCTTATTCTGTAAATCAAGTAGTTCATCCTGCATTTCTTTTCTGATCAGGGGGTCAAGAGCACTAAACGCTTCATCCATTAGTAAAATCTCCGACTCAGTAGCTAGAGCACGCGCTAGACCTACACGCTGCTGCATCCCCCCGCTAAGCTGGGCAGGGTAAGATTCTTCCCAACCTTTTAAGCCTACCAGGTCTAAAGCATTTTTAGCCTTTTGGCCCCTCTCTGTCGCAGAAAGGCCTCTTATCTTCAACCCATAGGCCGCATTTTCCAATACTGTTTTATGTGGAAAAACAGCAAAACTTTGAAAAACCATACTAATTTTCTCGCGGCGAAACACCTGTAAGTCATTGAGACTCATACTAGAAACATCCTTGCCATCAACAACAATACTGCCTGAAGTAGGTTCAATCAGTCGGTTTAAACACCGAATCAACGTTGATTTTCCACTGCCGGATAATCCCATCACCACGAAGGATTCCCCGGGTTGAACTGTAAAAGATACATTGTCAACAGCAATGGTATGGCCGATTTTCTCCATTATTTGGTTCTTTGTGTATCCCTTCTTAAGAAGCTCCAGAGCTTTATCAGGTTGTTTGCCAAATATTTTATATAGACCTTGCACTTCAATAATATTCATTTTTTATACCTTCTTTTGGCCATATTTATCCTTTGAGCCATGCGTCAATGTCGGAGCGATTCTTTTCAATCCAATCCTTGGCAAGAGTCTCAACGCTCTGGCCTTCTTCCTGGTATGCATAGAGGAATGACTCAACTTCATCAAGACTCATTTCGAAATTATTGAAGAAATTGTTCATGTCTGGGGCATATTCAGCAAGGTCCTTACGAATACCCCAGTACTCCGAATCCAAATCCCAATAGCCCTTGGGATCATCTAAAAACTTCAGATCATATATACGCATCATCGTATGAGGACGCCAACCCAGGAAAATAATAGGTTCCTCATGCGTAATCGCATAATCAGCTTCTGCCATCATGGAGGCTAAGGATCCGGATACTAATTCCAAATCCAATTCATAGCCTTCAATAATTTCCTCACTGACCAGCATCATTCCAGCTCCGGCTTCAAGCCCTGTAACCTTTCCATTGACTGCATCTTCATTTCCCTTAAGTTCGGCAATTGAATCTACATCCAAATATTCCGGTGCAACCCATCCCACGGGAGCATCTTTGAAAATTTCACTGCCTAAAACATACTGGTCACCATATTTTTCTTGAAATGTTTTATGAATAGAGGGCAGCCATACTCCTGGCCATGCATCTATATCTCCCTGTGTTAAGGATAAAAACATAAATCCAACATCACCAGCAACTACTTCCACTTCATAGCCCTGTTCACTTGCAATTTGCTTGGTTATTTCAATAAATGGAACTTCATAATCAAACGGAGCTTGACCAATCTTGATCACCTTTTCTTCGGCAGCATTATTTCCTCCACCGCAACCAACTACCAGGACCAAACTGCAAACTAATAGTGCTATGAACGAAATTACCTTACTAAAATTCTTCATTCTATAACCTCCTACACTTTAATACGTTTTTTACTTTTTGGACTCTTCCACAAAAACTTCTTAAGCTTGTACACTATACAACGAGATTAATCAGTTTGAATTGAGTTATTGCCAAGTTAAAGCAACTGCATTTTCTTGGTGATACATAGAATTTTTTTATGCTAAAGTCTCACCAAATATGATTTTTTATCTCCGCCTTTCTTTAACTCTCAAATATTATTGGATAAAACTTACAGTCCTATAAATTTTACCTTAAAAACACTTTAATGTAAAAAGCACATTTATGTAATATATTTATGAATGATTCTTAATTATTAAGCATATCAGGAACTCGCTTTATTTTACCCATATTTTAGCGATATTAAGATATATTTTGGCACTACTATGAGATTTTGCTGCTTTGGGAAGCAAGGGGACATCATTTTGCTGTTGCTGCATAGGGATAAATTGTTTTAGCCACTTGCCCTAATATGATCGACGCACTCATTAATAAGCAAAATATTACTGTCTTTTTTTGATACTTACTCAAGCCGAAGACCTCCAATAATTGTTACGCAACCCATAATGGTATATTTGCCGAGACTACATGGTAAATCCAGGCCTCTAACTTTGCAGCCCAACTGTGTATTCATGCTCTCTAGGGCATACGCGAGTATTGAATGGCTGTTTCTACGAGCAAAGAGTTCTCAAAGAAATCTGCGTAAATTACTGTGATTTTGTTATTGCCGCTTGTTTGGCTGCCATTTAAATTCTGGAACTCTTGTTCAAGTGTTGTCTGAAGGTCGGGGTTCACCTTATCGCTCAGGTCTTTTACACTTTTGTATCCACAGTCTCCTTTCGCAAGCAGACTTGTTACGATCTCATCCAGCGCTTTATGGGCTGCCTCTTTCAGTATATCCTTCGGGTTGGGGATATCCGGGTGATTTTCCAAATAGTTTAATAAATCTTCAACCGTATTATAGCCATCTTCAATACCCTCTATGATATCTTCAATACCATCTACAAGGTCTTCCGCTCCATCAATAATATCATCCCAGAACCAGGCGGGATAAAAGCTGTCAGTCGACGCCAGCATCTCAGTTGATTGCTCTGTATTTGCTTTGCTGGTACCCGACAGTATACCATCTATGGCTGAATCAATAACCGGAAGCAACACCGCTGCCAATTCTTCCGCCATTCTGGTGGCGACTATTTTCGTGCTATCATCCGGATCGCAGGTCAATGTATACCAGAGTGTGAACAGATCCCCGTTCTGCATAGCCAAGTTAAACTTGGCCAGCTGGTCATCAATCATCCCTTGTGCATTCGTCTTATTGGAATATTCGTACGTATCATACTTTATCCCCAACTGCGCGTTATTCCAGAAAATAGGATCGTCGATCACGTCCTCCGGCCCATTCATTATGAGAATGACCATAGATGATGCGGGATTATCCCCCATAATCTCCCTATAGGTTTTGTTGAATGGGTTTATATTGCCATTCGCGTCGGCTTCCTTGCTGACCGCATAGGGTCCCAGCTTGTTTCGCAGCTGGTCGGTAAAATCTTTGTACTTTGACTCTTCCCCTATAAAGTGGCTCATTTCCAGAACAAAAATTTCGCCTTTTGTTTCTTCGATGAATGACTTGATCGAGTCAAGCTGGGTGTCCATATCAACTCCCTTAAGAAAATGATGGGTATAAGTGCCATCGTCTGCCAGATATATGCGCAGATCCAGCCAGCGTATCCCCGCATCGAGTTGCTGGGCAATCGTATAGTCGTTGCATTTAGCCAGGTCTTTTATGGCATTGTAGACAACTCCATATGCCGCATTTTTCATTTGCTGCAGCTGGTTATTCGAGATGTTCAGGAATGCTATCTGATCAATTTGAGCAATCATCGTATCGACAGTCGTTAAGGCATCATTGATTAATTGTGTGTTTTTATCTTCCGGAGCGATCTCATCCTCGAAAGCCCAGGTTCCGCTATCGTGCGTCGCCGGGAAAGCAATCTCCCGGAGCGGTTTATTTACGATTTCCGGTGTAAGCGACATCCAATTGCGGAAATAATCTTTCGGTATAATGAACCAACTGTCTTCGTATTGAGGAGACATTACCACTTTAACGCCAGCATTATCCCTGTAACCTTGCCCGGAAAGGTAAGTTACCCAGTTGGCCGACTGGAGAAAAATCGCATCACCTGGCTTTACGGCTGCGATGGAGGTATTATCCACAGCATTAATAAATCTCCAGGTCTCCAACTGGTTGGCATAATCCGTCAGACTAACCACATACTCATAGGTGTCATCGTCCAGATTATGAACATTACGCATAGTTATGTTTTTGCCCCAATGGACTGACTGGAGTCGCACTTTATCACCGAACTTCACCTCCTGGGTAGAATCAGGTTGATCTGGATTTATGATTTTCCATTGTTCCCATTCTTCCGGATGCTGCATTAGTTGCACGCCATCTCCGCCTGTCCCCGAGACGTGGTTGCGAAACTTATTTGATTTAATATTGACAATATCGCCAAAATGCACCCCAGCGGCAACCGGTTGGGGAATATAGCCGATAGGCTCAATGAACCACCTTTCAAATGCTCCGGGGTTTTGGATCATTTCTACCCCGGCATTATCCCCCGAATCTTGCCCGGAAAGATAACTTCCCCAGTCGACTGATTGGAAATACACAGCATCCCCCCGCTTTACCGCAGCGGTGGAATCAGGATTCCTTGAATCTTTAATAACCCATGCGCTGGTTTGAGGCACTAGTTTAACATTGGCATGATCTCCTGAACCTTGCCCGGCCAGGTAATTTCCCCACCACCAGTCTGATTGCAGATACACGATATCATTATACTTCACGACTTGACCAGAATTAGGATGATTGGCATTCAGGATTCTCCACCGCTCATAGCCTATCTGCTGCATCAGTTTTACATCACAAACAGGATATCCCTCATCCCCTGAGAGGTAGTTTCTGAAAACAACTGACTTTAGGTTGATAACATCAAAATAGTAAAGTATTTCATCGCTGTCTTGTCCTGTGCCAGGTATGCCGACTAGATCCCCTCTTTGAATCGTCTGTACCACAGTGACGTCCATATAACCAGCCGCTTTGACAATAATCATATAGTTACAGACCTCGGTAAAAACGTCTGCGTCTATCATGATATTTCCCGGCGTAACACTATACCGGCCGGCAATGGAGGTTAAGTTGACGGTAATATCTTCAATAGCCGCTCTCCAAGCCGGATTATCAGCAAAGCCAAGGTTGATTTCCTGGACGCCGTCATTATCAGTAATGTCAGCCATTAATTGCGGAGGATTCATCGTAGCGGAGTTTGAGCTTTTGCTTTTCGTCCTTTTATTTGCAGTGGGAATGATATTACCAGGCGAGACGATCGATTTATCCAATATCTTACCGTTAATAGACGCTGTAACTCCGGGGCTCAGAACAAGCTCGTCCACCTGTTGCTGAATCGTAAGACCCGGAGCATTTACTTCCGCTTTTTGAACTACGCCTTCACCTTTGACTTAAGCAGAAGCGCCTGAAATAAAGTTTGCTATTGTAGCTTCTTTTAACACATTTATGATCGTACCGGCAGCTTGAGCGGAGGTTTCCATGGTGATCTTTCCGTTCAATAACTCAATATCTGCTTTTGCATCGATGTACACTTGAAAATCGCCGGCCAATTGTAGAACTGAATTACCACTAAACCAGGGAGATACTTTAAGAACATCAAAACCTTTGCCTGCCAGCTTATTTTCTTCTAAGCTGGCTGGAGATTCAAGGGTCACATTTCCTACCACGGATCTACCTTCGGCTGCGATTCTGGGGGTTTCACCAAAATATTTGTTAACCAGTACTTCATTCAGATGAGAATTACGAATAATAATCGAATGTGCGCCCCCGCCGTTTATTACTGTCCTGCCTGTAACGATCACGTTGTCAAGCTCTACATTGCCGTCCCCTATCCCGGCTGCAAGGATGAGATTGCCTTCAATTTTGGTATTTCTTATATTCACTCCGGCAGAACTTACCGTCACGTTTCCTTTGATAGCTGTTGCATCCTTTTCCGGTCCATAAACACCTGCCGCATTGTAAACTGTTCCCATAGCCTGATATAGAACCGTCACCGCTTCTGCCCTGCTAATATGATTAATAGGCCGAATGGTATTGTCTGGATAGCCTTGAAAGTATTTTTCCACGATGGCCGAATTGAGGGATTCTTTCCCCCATTGCGGTATATTTCCGGCATCCTGGTATCCGTTAAGCTGGGTTGAGTCTTCATAATTTTTTAACTTCAGTACGGCAGAGAGTATTTTGGCCACTTCTACCCTGGTTATGAGGTTATCGGGTCTAAAGGTGTTGTCTTCATAACCTGATATGTATGCAGCTGCCTGTGCTTTTTCTACATTATCTGCATACCACGCATTGGCAGATACATCTGAAAATACTACTTTCGTCTTGGCTGTCAATCCCAGTGCCCGGTTTAATACCGCAACAAATTCGGCTCTGCTCATATTATTATCCGGCTTAAAGGAGTCATCTTCATAACCCCGTATCAAACCTTTTTCCAGCCAATTGTTTATCTGGGCGGAAGCCCAATGCCCTGTAATATCTGATGTCTGCGCCAAAGCCGGCCTAGCAATCGAAATTAGCATTAATATTACCACTAACAGAATGTTTACCAGGATTGTTTTTCTTACCATCACATTACCCCCCCCCAAAAGGACTACTTTCTATAATTTTAGGCTTTTTCTGTATAATTTGATAGTATATTTATGCTATATTGCCAATTACATTACAGATAGCTTTTAAATGACTTTGTACGGTCTTTCTTTAGAAGGTACCGCCACTCATGAGGCAACAGTTCTCTAGTCTCCAAACTTGGGTTGACATCCAAGGTGAATTGATTCGCCACCCCTACAGCCACTGGTTTTAGAAGCAGTCGCCGGGTACTCGGTAGATTCTGACGGGTAATGTCATCATGTTTATTCACTTTTACTTTATGAAAGCCTTATGGTAGGTTTTCTTTCCTTTGCGTATTTTAACACCTTCATTTAATTGTTCTGAAGTAATACTATGATAAATGGATTCAACTTTAGCATCATTAATAAACAATCCGCCCTGTTGAATCACTCGCCTAGCTTCACTTTTAGAAGATACTATGCTACACTCAACCATTAAATCCATAACACCAATGACATCATCACTCAAAAGATCTATCTTAATCTCTGTGGATGGCATATTAGAATCATCTGTGCCTGTAGCGAAGAGAGCATGAGAAGCAATTTTTGCTTTCTGTGCTTCCTCTTCACTATGAACCGACTTGGTTAATTCAAAAGCCAATATCTCTTTAGCTTCGTTTAGTTGACTGCCTTCCCATTTATCCATTTCATTAATTTGTTCAATAGGCAAAAATGTTAACATACGTATGCATTTTAATACATCGGCATCATCAATATTTCGCCAGTACTGGTAGAATTCAAAAGGTGATGTTTTCTGGGGGTCGAGCCATACGGCACCTTTCGCTGTCTTGCCCATCTTATTACCTTCAGAATTCATTAATAGTGTATTTGTCATAGCGTAAGAATTCTTGCCCAATTTACGTCTAATCAATTCTCTGCCGCCAAGCATGTTAGACCACTGGTCGTCACCACCAAACTGCATATTGCAACCATAATTTTTAAACAGGTGGTAGAAGTCAAATGACTGCATAATCATATAGTTTAATTCCAAAAACGAGAGGCCTTTTTCCATTCTCTGTTTATAACATTCAGCACGTAACATATTGTTTACTGAAAAATGTGCTCCAACTTCACGAAGTAATTCTATATATTTCAAATCTAATAACCAATCAACATTATTAACTAAGATCGCTTTATCATCATCAAATTCTATGAATTTTTCTATCTGCTTCTTAAAACAATCACAGTTATGTTGAATTGTCTCAGGTGTCATCATGGTACGTAAATCTGTTCTGCCTGAAGGATCTCCTATATATCCCGTACCACCTCCTAAAAGAACTACAGGCTTATTACCTGCCATTTGCAAGCGTTTCATTAAGCATAATGCCACAAAATGACCAACATGCAAAGAATCTGCAGTTGGATCAAACCCAATATAAAATGTCGCTTTACCTTCATTGACCAGCTCTCTTATTTCTTCTTCGTCTGTAACCTGAGCAATCAAACCACGAGCTAGCAGTTCATCATAAATTTTCATTTTTATAACTCCTCCACATAATTTTTAGTAATAAAAAATCCCCTGTTCCAATAGGAACAGAGGGCAAAATTGCGGTACCACCTCTGGTTCAGAAATTCCTCACAGAATTTCCCTTTACGAGTGCAATTGCACTCCTGCGCGATATTGGGCGCCCCCAGCATTCCCTACTAAAAGTTCAGGTCGCAGCTCCAGGATGTATTCGTATCAGTACGTCAACAACCTCCCACCAACCGGTTGCTCTCTGAATAACGTCGTGCTGAACTACTTCTTCCCTTCATAACCTTAATGGATTAAATTTAATTAAATTTTAATGCAGTCACCATCGAAAGTAAAGTCATAGAATGACACATGTGTGACTTATTTTATACGTCTTTGGACAAAATCTATAAAAGCATTCGCCTGTTTATCCAAGTAGGGGTAACTTGTTTTTAGTGTCAGCTTGCCATCGTTGTCAACCTGTTGCATAGCATTTGGTATAGTGAGACGCGGCGCATTCATAACATTCATTAAACTTCCATAATTTTATGACTCAGGCTTCATTCCAAAAAATGAAAAGCCCCCAGGCTGGAAGGACACCGGAGGAGATAATCTGGAATAGCTTACTCTTTTGCAGTTTTATTTTAAGTAAAATAAGGGTACAATAATAGCAGCAAAGGAGTTGATGTTATGCCTAATATAAAACCGGTGTCGGATTTAAGAAGTTATAATGAAGTTCTAAAAGATATTGATGTAGGGGAACCTGTATTTTTAACTAAAAATGGCCGGGGGAAATATGTAATTCTTGATATTAAAGAATATCAAGAAAGCCAGGCTACTATTAAACTTCTATCAAAGTTGATGGAGGCGGAAAAAGCTATAAAGACAGGTGAAGAGTGGCTTTCAGGGGAACAAGTCAGAAAAGAACTTGGAGTGTAATTTATGCACGAGCTAAGAATTAACCCTTTGATTCAGTATTCGCAACTATATATATTAAAAGGGGGGATTACATGCATTTTCCAACCATCCTTCTGTTTATACTGGTCATCACCCTGGTTTTAATTCCTGTCTGTCTGCTTACGGGCATAGCCATAAAAGACCTGAACGCCAAACGTCATTATATCGTTTTATTGGTTTTAATGATGTTGGCCTCGTTTTTCTCCCGAACAATAGAAGCCAAAACTGGGAGCTTTGCCGCCGGTCTGATATCCGGCCCGGTAACTATACTGCTCGGTTTTCTACCGGTGGTATATATTGACTACTTGAGAAAACAAAATAGTATTGGCTATAAAGGTATCTGGAAAAAAATTGGCGATTGGCTCGATCAACCGATTAAAACGCTATTCTCCACCAAAGATTAGTTTTTCGAGAACGAGAGAACGGGTCCCTTGTTGGAGTGAAATAAAGGGAAATTGAAAAGAGGAAAACATATGGCCAGGTATGCTAGGCAGACTATTTTACTGATTTATAGATGTCCGTACTGTCATAACCTGAGTCCATTAAATAGTAGCGTGGAGGGGTTTTGACATTTTCCTTAACCTGTTTAATTATGTCTGGAGCAACACTACTGTCATGAACACTGGCTGGAGTTGCTTCTAGGGCTATGGGCAGCTTGTAGCCAAACCAAGCAATCTTGTTACCGTCAGTATTTTGTTTAACACCCCAATCAGCACTGGAACCGTCCAAGCAAAGATATTTGCGAGGCGTAGACTTTCCATACAGGATATATACTTGTAACGTCTTAGTAACTAAAAAAATATTAAACCAAAAAGACTCTCTAAACCAGAGTGTCTTTTTTCATGCCTGCATGGGAGGAGGTGAAACACTGTGGCAGACAATTCTTTATCCGAGATCTCGGATAAAGAATTATATCCCATATGTAAAACTATCCTCCTTTCTCCCAACGGGCTTAGTAATATTAAGGGTTTTAGAAAAAACTTCTCGGATAATTATTAACCTCATTCCGACTCCGATAGAGAAACAATTGCCTCGAATACGCCTGTTTTTTTATGCAACAAACCGTAAATGAACCTGTTTTGGTTATTACTGCTATTGAATATGAACAAAAATTATCCGAGATGTTTTGGCACTAAACATTGAAACTGCGCTGTTTGATAGCGAGGAAGGAGGATAACTAATCTCATGGGATATAATTCTT
>JAAZFJ010000191.1 GCA_012511795.1 Syntrophomonadaceae bacterium | reverse complement strand
TAAATCTCTAAGAAAATCATTAGACAAAAACCAATCATTAAACCGAATAATTTGATCAAAGTGTTTTACGGCTTAACTATTTATTTTGTCTTTCTAAATAAAATTATAATACCCATGAAATTAATAGTCAATATTAGTCAAGATTTATTTTATTGCTCTTTATCACGCATTGCTTAGCACTTTGCAAAATTAATAGAAAAATTAGGTTATAAAAATTAAAGTAGATTTATATGCTTGCGACTAGGAATATTTGTGAATATTTTTACTTTTAGTAAATGAAATATGATTTATTCATAATTATTGATAGTCAGTTTTAGTCAGGATGTTTTACTGCAATTGATATGTTAAATACAGAAATAAAAAAAGTGTAAAAGAGAAACTCCCTTTTACACCTATTAAAATACTGCCTCCTACCTGGTAAGAGAATTACGGCGGTAATATTTAAACATTTCTTCTTCAGCTCTTATAATATCAAACAACATTTTATTAACCGGTGCAGGCACCCCGTATTTTTTACTCAGCTCAATCACCGTTCCGGCAAAAATATTGACTTCAGTCTGCCTGCCGGCTTCTACATCTTGCAGCATGGAAGTCTTTCCAGTGGGGGAAAGCTTGTTTATAATTGCTATCATTTCCTCAATATCTTCCTGCGTAAGAGTAATAGACGCCTCTTCAGCGATCCTGATCACTTCCTCCATGGCAGAAATCATAATGCTTCTGGCTTCTTCTACATTCTGGAACACTCCATATGATGCCTTTAGAACAGCAGAAGTCTGGTTGATGCCGACGTTCATCATAAATTTCCACCAAAGTGTTCTGATCATATCTTCAGGTATGGAATAATTGATATGGGTTCTTTCGAAAAATTCCTGCAGCCTTTTTACCTTGTCTGAATAGCTGCCGGGGATGTTCTTTTTTTCTCCAAAGGGGATGATGCCCAGATTTTTAAAATTCACAGAACTTCCAAGCCTGACAGCATCAATACCAAGTGCCAGGGCATATAATACTTTTTCCGTTCCATACTCGGCACCGATGATCTCCTCACTGGTGATACCGTTTAATAAAGAAATGATGATGGTATCAGGTCCAATATGATTTCTGACCTGTTTAACAGCCTCTTCAAGCTGGTTGAACTTCACGGCAAATATCAATAAATCAGCCGGTTCACATTTTTCTTCCGGATAGGCTACAGTAAAGCGGAAATTACTGCCGTTTATATTTACCCCCTCAGTTATATATCTTTCAGCTCGCTCTCCATCAGCAATCACTCTGATATTTTCCAGGGGAATAAACCTGACCATCTGGCTGGCATAAGCACTGCCAATAGCCCCAAGTCCTATTATTGATATTGTCTCAATCTTATTCATATGTACCTCGCTTATTTGTGTTATCTCAATTGTAATAGATAAAACTGATTATTCAAAGCAGAAGACATGGGGTTTATCCCTATTTCGGCATAAACTGCAGATGAAAGTCATTATAATAGCAGTATAACCTGCTCGTAAGTTATATAGGGGGAGTGTTTATGTTTAAAACCTTATTAAGCCCGATCACCATCAACAAGACTGTAATCAAAAACCGTATCGTTTTCCCGGCCATGGGGCTGCTCTATTCCTTTGACGAGAAATTAAACGATCGTCATGAGAATTTTTACCTGGAGAGAGCCCGGGGTGGTACAGGAATTATTACTGTAGGCCCTATTGGAATAGGGGAACTGGGAGTAGGGGCAGCCGCCCCTTCAATCGCTTCTGATGATGCTGTCCCGTCATTCTCCAAACTTGCTCAAAAGATTCAGAACGCGGGTGCCAAAGCCTGGGTTCAATTATATCATGCCGGTGCTTATGTCAGACCGCTGCAGATCGGAGGACAGATCCCCATCGCCCCTTCGGCAGTTTACTCAAATTTCACCCGTCTGGTACCTCGGGAAATGAGTATTGCTGATATTAAAAAAGTGCAGCAGTCTTATATAAGATGTGCAGAAAGAGTAATGGAAGCCGGATTTGACGGAGTGGAAATCATCGCTTCTGCAGGCTATTTGATCTGCCAGTTCCTCTCCCCTTTAACCAACAAACGAAACGATGAATACGGAGGAAGTTTTGATAACCGGGTCAGGTTCGTACGGGAAATTATCGAGCAGATGCGGCAGAGGCTGGGCCCTGACTTTCCTATAACCATCCGCATGGCTGGCAATGATTTTGTCCCCGGCAGCAATACTGACTATGATACCCCCGAGTTTGCACGGGTCTATGAAAAAGCCGGCGTTGATGCCATTAGCGTGACCGGCGGCTGGCATGAGTCTCATGTACCCCAATTGCCTGGAGATTTGCCCCGGGGCGGTTTTGTCTACTTGGCCAGGTCCATCAAAGAAGCTGTTTCTATTCCGGTCATGGCATCAAACCGAATTCCGGATCCATTCCTGGCTGAACAGATTTTGCAGGAAGGATCGGCTGATATGATAAACCTGGCCCGGGTGCTGATGGCTGATCCTTATTGGCCGCTCAAAACTTTAAAAGGCAAGCCTGCCCAGATACGGCCATGTATTGCCTGTCTCCAGGGATGCATGGATGAACTGTTTAATTTCAGGCCTTCCATATGTGCAGTAAATGCCCGTACCGGATTTGAAGGAGAGCGGAAAATCAAAAAGGCGCAGGATCCTATACGGGTATTGGTTATCGGAGCAGGCCCGGCAGGTCTTGAAGCAGCTTATCGTGCCGCCCAGGCCGGACATAATGTGGAAATCTATGAGAAAGCCAGGCAGATTGGCGGGCAGCTTTGGCTGGCAGGCACCCCGCCCCACAAGCAGGATTTTTTAAAACTGATTAGTTTTTACGAAGAAATGCTTCAACTTTATAAAGTCAGTACTTTCCTGGGCCGAGAGGTTACTTCCGATTTGATCAACCAAAGAAAACCTGATCATATCATAGCTGCAGAAGGAGCCGAAATTGCAGTTCCTGCCATCAAAGGTTTTGAAAACCCCGATGTTGTATCGGCCTGGGAAGTACTAAAGGGCAATATCATTCCAGGTAAAAAAATTGCCATAATCGGCGGAGGAGCTGTTGGTCTTGAAACTGCACTTTTCCTAGCTTCCAAAGGAACGATTTCACCGGAAACTTTGCATTTCTTATTCAGGTATGAAGCTGAAAAGACTGAAAGGCTTCGGGAACTGATCTGTAAAGGCGCACATGAAGTAACAGTTTTTGAAATGCTGCCCGCAATCGGCAAAGGTTTGGGCCGCAGCACCCGATGGATCGTGCTGGACAATATCCATAGATATGAATTAAAAGTAATCACCGAAGCGAAAATAATCGAAGTAAAAAATGGTGAGGTATGGTTTGAAAAAGGCAGTCTCCAGTCCCTAAAGTTTGATACAGTAATCAATGCCACCGGTTCAAAACCAGTACGGAAGATCGCCCAGATGCTTGGAACCACCGGAATTCCATATTCGGTGATCGGCGATAGTGTCCGCCCGGCTGGAATTATGGAAGCCATTCACCAGGCCTATCTTACAGTGATGGAAAATTTATAAGTACTGTGAGAGCTAATAAAAAAACGTGGTTTAATAACCACGTTTTAAAATTTTTATCAATACCCAAAATACCGTTGCCCTATTTTGACGCCTATCTTTCGATAGGTGGGTGTCCTCCGTGAATCCTTCTATCTTCCCTTCTTTAGGAGGGCTTGATATCCAAATTCAGCTCAAAAACTCCCTTTACAATTTCGTAGGTTCAAAATAAAGGCTGGACGAGTATTCCAGGATATTTACTTTTTATGGTGCGGCGGGAGGGACTTGAACCCTCACCCTCGCGGATACGCCCCTCAAACGTACGTGTCTGCCGGTTCCACCACCGCCGCGTAAAATTTTCAGATTGCATCTGCAACCCGACAATAGGAATTATACAATAGTTCCTGGAGTACTGTCAATTGCATCAAATCTTCCATTTTTAATTCGTTAAAGGTTGTCATTTACTTTTTTATAATCATTATGCGCTGCAGTGGTATTTTAAAATGAGTTATATTTTTACCTTTGAGAATAATATTTTTTATTCTCTAAAACAAACACTTTATATGGATGTGTTTTCCTCACTGAATTCAGGTTTTACAAGTTCCACAGCAAACCAATCTATCATGCCCATTCTGTTAACAGATAGATAGTGAGTCTGGGTTCCGGTCATTGCTGCGGATTTTTTCTGTAACAGCCATATAAATGGCGCATCATCTACGATTATTTCTTCCGCTCTGCGAAGTAACTTCAGCCTTTCTGCATTGCTTTTGGTTTCAGCCCGTGCAGCGTCAAGAATTTTATCGACCTGGGGATTATGATATCCGGTATAGTTCCCTTTACCGGCCATTGAGCTGTGAAACAACCCGTATAAAAAGCTGTCAGCATCAGGATAATCAGCAGCCCAGCCAACTCTGAAGAAGGTCATTGCTGACTGCTGCATTTGTTTTTTATAGTATTCCCATTCCATAGGCTGCAACTGGATGCTGATCCCCAGAGGTGACAGCTGATTAGCAATAGCTTCTGCAACCATCTGGTGCCCCTCATCATTGTTATAACTGAGGATAATAGTCTTAAGTCCTGTCCCTTCAGGATATCCTGCTTCCTCCAACAGTTTTTTGGCCTTTTCAGGATCGAATATATAACCAGGCATTTCATTGCTATAACCTTTTACTTCTGTAGGGATCACTCCCTTGATTGGCACATACCCGCTGCCAAAAACATCCTCTGCTATCTGGTTGCGGTCGATTGCATAGTTTAAAGCGCGGCGCAGCAAATAGTCACCGGCAAATGGTTCTTTATTGACATTCAAACCTAGGGCATATATTTCCAGCAATGGTTTTTCAATGAATAATTTGCTTAACTGCTCATTCTGCTTGATCTTTTTAATTTCTGACAGAGGGATCCTATCCAGATAGTCTAATTTTTTCTCCGTATAGCTTTGATAAGCTGTAACCTCATCTGCAAAAACAGTAATGTCAATGGCTGAAAGACGCGGTATACCCCGGTGGTAGTTTGTATTACCGATTAAAAGGATCTGTTTATTATCTTTATTGCCTGTCAGGATAAATGGTCCGGAGCCCGGTTGCGGAGTATCAGTCTCTGTTTGAATATCATAGACCCAGAATATGGGGTTACAAAGTTTATACGGAAAAGAGGAGTCCGGTACTGCAAAGTTGATTTTGAGTGTCGATTCGTTCACTGCCTCAATACCTGCAATAGTTGTTTGGCTGCCGTTTAGACAATCAGCCGCACCTGCCACAGATAGGATCAAGGATGTTTTGCTTAATTCCTTGCAGGAGGAAAAACTTTTTTCCCAGGCTGCTTTTACCTTTTGTGCAGTTAATTTTTGGTTATTATGAAATTTGACGTTTTGTTTAAGTTTTATTGTAAGCGATTTTCCATCGCTGGAAAATTTCCAGCTCTTGGCTAAAAGCGGTTTGACATTTCCGCTATTCTCATCAAAATACACCAGGCCTTCATACAGGGTTGATGCAATCAATTGTTCTTCATGTTCTGTCATAAGAGCAGGATCCAGAGAATTGACTGAACCGATCAAGCCGGCTTTGAAAGGACGGGTATCGATACTGGCAGTGTAAGTAGCCAGGTTATGTGTATATATTAAAGCAACAGTAAGAATAAGCATTCCGACAATGGCGCCTATTATAGCTACTTTTCGGAAGGTTATATACATGATAAAGCCTCCTTAATATAATCAATATCCTCATACAATTATATTAGATAGGCTATAAATGTATTCCTTGTTTTTGCTTTAATTACTTATATATCCATTTTAATTCTCTCATTTATAAATTGCCAGATAAGCTTCATAATTCTTCATAACATTTTTTGTATATATTCTGGTTTCTTCAAAGGGGATTTTCTCCAGCTGATGTGAAGTTCCATCCCATTTCCCGTCAAGCAGCCACTCACGGACCTGTCCTCGTCCGGCATTATATGCTGCGATGACAAGAGGAAGGCGTCCTTCGAATTCCTGGTTAAGACTTGCTAAATACCAACAGCCAAATTGAATGTTGGTGTCCGGATCATGAAGCATGTTGGGGGTAAACTCTTCTATGCCCTGTTGTTCTGCGATCCATGCACCTGTTTTAGGCATGATCTGCATAAGCCCTTTCGCCCCCAGCGGTGATTCTGCATTAGTCTGATACTTGCTTTCTGCACGGATAATGGCAAAAACCAGATATGGGTCAATATTCTGTTGGCAGGCAGAGTTTATGACCAGATCTCGGTGGGGCTGGGGATAAAATACAGTAATCCACTTAGGAAAAGTTATTACAATAAGAAGAAAGACCAGTATAGAAATCCAGGTTATTTTAATAAGCTTTTTTTTTGTGATTAACACCAAAGCAAAAACCCCCAAGCAGATGCTAGTTAATATATATGTGTATTATGTTTGTATTCTTGCGTTGTAATTTTTGGTTGCTGCATCAACGGTAGCCTCTATACTGTGGCGGTTATCTATTACCACATCTGCACGCCTGGCTTTTTCATCCAGATCCATTTGGGATTCGATTCGTTTTAAGGCATTTTCCTGACTTATATTGTCACGTTTCATCAGACGGTCCAGCTGTGTTTCCCTGTCCACCCATACTACCCAGACTTCATCGCAAATCCTCTCTGCATGAGTTTCATAAAGCAAAGGGATCTCCATAACAACTACTGCATCGGGGTTTTTCATTTTGATCTGGCGCAGATCCTCTTTATATCTTTCTGCAACTCGCCAGTGGGTGATTTGATTTAACTCTTTCAATAATTTGGCATCGTTAAAAACAATTTGTCCCAGTTTTTCACGATTGATCGTTTCATCAGCATTTAATACTTCCCGTCCGAACCGTTTTACAATATCATACCAGGCAGGTTTATAAGGGTGCATAATAGAATGTGCCACCTCATCAGAATTAATAATGATAGCTCCCAGGCTTTCCAGGGTTTTGGAAACTGTGCTTTTGCCGCTTGCAATCCCACCAGTCAAACCAATAATTTTCATATCTATCACCGACCTATAAAAATTCCATAATACCTATGATTAAGAAACTAAGACCCGGCACAAATGATGCAATGTTACGAACAACCCCATTTTTCATCCTTTTCCCAAATTCAATGCCGATATTGACTAATATAAATTTTAACATACCAACAGTTAGTGCTGTAAACAAAATGTTATAACCGGCCATGGCAATTCCTATACCCGCTCCCATGGCGTCTATTGCCAAGGCTGACCCCAGAAAGAGAGCTTCTTTATTGCTTAGTTCCCCCGATGCATCGAAATCCGCTGCAATAGGTTCCTTTAGTATTTGGATGACGATCCCCAGCGACTTAAGCTTCAGTGTTAGCAAAGGCTCTTCTTCATTTGCAGGCAGATGATCGATCTGATCGCCTATAGCCTTCAGCAAAAAAAAGACTCCCATTATGACCAGCAGCAGTGCTCCCAGTTTATCGGCAGAACCGGAAGGCAGAACAGCGGCGATCCCCTGCCCCAGCAACATGGAAATGCTCACCGCCATTGCCGAAGCAGCGGCTATCACCAGCAATGAAATAAAGGGTATGCATATTTTCTTAATGCCGTAAGCCAGGCCCGCAATAAAGCCATCTGCGCTTACAGCCAGGGCAAAAACAATCACCGCTGCAGTATACAAATCCCTACTCCTATCCTTTTTACGTTGCTATATAACTACTATATGGATAGAAGAAAAGAATTGTTCACTGCTTGCAGAACCCTACTTTTGGCACTTCTCGCAAAAATGGCTTCCTCTGCCGCCGATAATTTCTTTGATAATTATTTGTCCGCATACAGAACATTTCTCTTTGTTTTTACCATAGACTTTAAGACTGTGCTGATTGCTGCCAGCCTGGTTGTGTCCGTCACGAAAATCGCGGAAAGTAGTGCCGTGTAGATCTATACTTTGCTGCAAAACCTGTTTAATGGCTTTACATAGACGGGTTATTTCTTTTTGTGTTAATGATTTCGCTGGTCGATCAGGTCTGATTCCTGCTGCAAATAGTGCTTCATCAGCATAAATATTCCCAATGCCGCACACCTGGTTTTGGCATAAGAGCAGGCTTTTAATGGCTATTTTTCGGTTATGGGTGATCTTGCCCAGATACTGGGGCGTAAAATCTGCGGAGAGTGGTTCAACACCCATAAGAGCAAAAAACTGTTCCCGGTTACTGACCAGATATATTCCGCCAAATCGCCGTGCATCTTCGTAAAGCAATTTTTT
>JAAZFJ010000190.1 GCA_012511795.1 Syntrophomonadaceae bacterium | reverse complement strand
TCAGCAGGATTTGGCGGTATCGGACCACTGGGAAGCACCCACAGGTTGTTCTGTTCAATCTTAGTAGCCGCCGCAGAAAATATCAGCTTTCGTGCCAGGCAGGTAGTAAACCCGGTTTGATTGGGAAGATCAAATAGTTTATGCTGCTGGGGTTTGCGCAAATCACAGTCGACCAGGAGCACTTTGTGCCCGGCCTGGGCCATAACTACTGCCAGATTGGCAATTACCGTTGATTTGCCGTCTAAAGCCTGGGGACTGGTAACCAGAATAGAACGAAAAGGCCGTTCGATACCTGCAAAGCCCAGGTTGGTCCTTAAAGTCCTGAAAGCTTCGGATGAAACTGAATGAGGCTTTTGCACAGTAATCAGGCAGGGATGAATTCTTTGAATACGCTCGGGATGCGCCGGGATAATCCCCAAAAGAGGCGTATTAAGTTCGTTTACTACATCTTCTGCAGTCTTTAAAGTATTATCCAGGCGTTCCAGGATCACAGCCAGCACCACGGATAGGATAATTGCCAGCATAAAGGCCAGTGCGGTATTTAATACTTTATGGGGTTTTACAGGAATAGTCGGCGTATTGGCAGGGGAAATCACCACTACCGAGGAAAACATGAATTCCTCCATCAGCCCCAGGTACTGATAAGCTAATGTATTGGCAATCAGACGGGCCATTTCAGGTTGATTATGGTTGACTTTTACTTCTATAAGGTTTGAATCCTTGACAATAGAGGCTTCTATCATGGCTGACAGACGGCTGATGGTCAGACCCTCCAGTTCCAGTGTCTCCAGAATGCGTTTCATCAGTACTTCGCTTTGCAGCTGACCCAGATAGGTATTCATAGTGAGAACCGGCATGGCTGCCTGATTGTGCAGAGCAGTGTTGTCACCGGGTTTTATGATCAGGTTGTCGTTTACCTCCAGCTTTTCTGAGGCAACCGTTACCATTAATAAAGTTTTGGCCTGGTAAACCGGCTTTAATATCAGAAAGTTTAAAATTACCGTTGCCAGGGTGATCAACAAGGTCAGGATGATGATCATCCTGTACTGTTTCTTGAGAATTTGCATAACGGAAATTAGGTTCAGTTCGTTCCTGCCTGTATAAGGTTCAGGTATGCGATTAATTTCACTCATAGCAGATTCTCCTTTACGGTGTGATAAATAACTTCTTCTCAATGAAGTTCCTGCACAGTATCGGCAACGGTCATAGCTGTTTCCAGTGACGGATCAGGCCTGTGGTATTCCGGCACCATGTAAGAAATAAGATCCAGGATAGCATCCCGGTTATTGCCGGCATCTTTGATCAACTGCACCAATTGCTTGCTGATACCGAAATATTTTACATCCAGTTCCCGTTGGGAAACCATAATTCGTTCCCGGCGAGTAGCGGAAAGTTCTTCCCAACTGAAAAACAATTCTTCGAATAGTTTCTCCCCGGGTCTGATTCCGGTGTAGGAAAAGGCGATATCTTCTTCTGGCTTCAATCCGTAGAGTTCGATAAGTCCCCGTGCCAGGTCAGTGATTTTTACCGGTTCACCCATATCCAACACAAAAATTTCCCCGCCGCCTGCTATGGAACCTGCCTGCAAGACCAGTTCCACTGCTTCGGGGAT
Organism: Syntrophomonadaceae bacterium; assembly: GCA_012511795.1. Lineage (GTDB taxonomy): Bacteria > Bacillota > Syntrophomonadia > Syntrophomonadales > Syntrophomonadaceae > UBA1368. Next base: position 3,925 of record JAAZFJ010000190.1, on the reverse strand, counting down.
GGTCATAAAATATCGGGTCATGTCCGGATGAGTAATGGTAACTGGTCCGCCTTTTTTGATCTGCTTTTCGAAGGTTTTGATAACACTGCCGCGGCTGCCCAGGACATTGCCAAAACGCACTGCAGCATAATTGGTATCGGAATAACGGTCCAGATCTTCGATAAAAATCTCCGCCAGGCGTTTACAGGCTCCCATTACAGAAGTGGGATTGACTGCCTTGTCAGTGGAAATAAGGATGAAAGTTTCACTGCCATAAATATCAGCCAGTTCTGCAATATTGAGCGTGCCCAGTACATTATTATGAAGAGCTTCATCCGGGTGCCTTTCCATCATAGGTACATGCTTATAAGCAGCAGCATGGAAGACCACCTCAGGCCGGTACCGGCGAAAAACAGTATCCAGTTGGCTGCGTTCTTTTACATCCATCAACTGCACATTTATTCTGGAAGCCCAACCGGAGTCCCATAATTCAGCTTCTATATCAAAAAGATTGTTTTCACTGTTATCCAGGATAATAAGCTGACGGGGCTGAAACCTCATTATCTGGCGGCATAGTTCCGAGCCGATGGAACCGCCCCCACCGGTGACCAGGATCGTTTTATCCTGCAAATATATGCAGATCCGCTTAAGATCCAGTTCAACCGGGCAGCGTCCCAGAAGGTCTTCTATTTCTACCTTGCGAATGTTGGAGGTTACCGGGGTAATGTCCTCCCGGAGCAGGGAAGGCAGAATCTTGATCTGTTTGGAAGTTAGCTTGCAGATATTAAAAATATCACGGATAGCTTGCCCCTGAACTGAGGGCATAGCGATAATAATTTCCTGGATCTGAAGGTCTCTTGCCAGCCGGGGAATATCGTTGCGATTGCCTTTTACGGGCACACCCAGCAGCATTTTGCCGGCTTTTTTTGGATCGTCATCAATAAAAGCAGCTGCATTATAACCCAGACCGGGGTTAGCCTGGATTTCACGCATTAACCTTGCCCCCGCATTCCCTGCTCCGACGATCATTATATTAGTACGTTCTTTCGAGCCGGGGAGAAATTGGGGGTAAAGTCTTAAAGCCAGGCGAAAGGCACCTGTCAGCATATTGGTAAATATCCAGTGCAGTATATAAAGGGTAAAAGGCAGAGCCGGCACATATAAGAGTCCGATCATATAGCTTACGATCATGCTGATGGAAGTAGCTTTCACTATGGATAATAGATCATTTAAACCAGTGTATTTCCATACCCGCTCGTATAATTTATGCAGCAGGAAAAAAGAAATATAGGTAATGGTGACTGCAGGAATAAAGCGCATGAGAAGCGGGCCGTATTGTGGAAGCAAACGGCTGTCAAATCTTATCAGCATTGCTAAGTATAAAGCGGCATTTATTAGTATTATATCTGTAGTTATCATGATCAGCAGGTACTTGTTAAAGCTGCGCATTTTTCATGCTTCCTTTTCTAAGCAGGTTTGATGATGGCTAAATTACCTGTAAGATAAGGCTTTATGTGATGCAATGACTAATGGGAATTATTTACAGATGGCATATAAAATTATAAGTAAGAAATTTAAAAAAAACTACAGTTTAATTCCCCTATTATCCGCATTTGACAGGAATTTACCTTGCGCTATCCGAGTTAAAAGTCGAAATAACAGCAAAAGCCGATATTCAGTTGAACGTTTCTACTGACCGGGAATAGAACTCTACTATGAATATGTAAAAAAATTTTTGGATATGTTTTGAAATATCAATATAAGGCAAATTTTTCCTCTTGGCAGGAGCATCAGCAAACAATGCCGAACTTTTAGAATAGGGAAAACTCTAATCGTAATTTGTGGAGGAATCAGCATGGCGGTCGATAAAAAATGGGTTGAGGTAACCGAGGATGATATTCTTATAGCCAATATCAATAAATATGAAGATGACAATATCATAAAATATTACACCGAAAAAGCAGACCCTAAGTACACCTATATCGAATATCAGGTAATATTTAAAGCGGTCATCGATATCCTTTCCAAAAGTCTGGGCAGAAGCATCAAAGCGGTGGATGTCTGCGGGGGGGCAGGAAAAGCATCTTTTATAATGAAAAAGTGCGATCCTGCCTGTGAAGTTTCCCTGGTCGACCTGTCAGACAAAATGCTGGCTGTAGCCCGCCAGAACATGATCAAAGAAGGAGTAGAGGATTTAAGGCTCATTAAGGACGATGCTTTTTCATTTCTTAATAATACTGAGCAGCAGTATGACCTGATCGTATTTTCTTCTGCTATACATCATTTCAAAGATCCCATCAAACTGCTGGTTACAGCGGCACAAAGGCTTACCCCCCAGGGCTGTATCATAACCATAGCTGAACCTACTGCTTTGATCAAAAGCACGCGTTTTAAAATCATGACCTTTATATTCGGCCATAAGGAATATAAACAGGATGTAGTCAAAAGCTGGATCAAATATATCGTGACACTTGGTGAATCTGCGCCGGCAGATGATGAATTTGCTGATATAGCTGAATACCAGACTTTTAAGGGGATCGATGACAAAGCCTTGTCCTGCCAGTTGAATTCTGCAGGGTTAAATACACTGGTTCATTTGCGCTACCCAGCTGGCGACCCCCTTATGTTGAAAGTCTTGCCCTATTTGGGATTAAACTGGTCATTTGGCCTTGTTTTGCGAAAAGGCAAACACCCTGAAGACAACAGATGGTCCAGAGAATTACAGGATAAAATCAAATCAGGCCTGCCCTTTAAGATCAATATTTTGTAGAGGATATTTTTGACCTCTCATATTTGTGCAGTAAATGCGAGGATGATAACATAGGATTGCCATATCCTTTTAATTGTAAGGAGGTGATACGATGGAATGGATCACAAGATTAAATGAGGCAGTGGATTATATCGAAAAAAATCTGGATCAGGAGATCAGCTATGATAAAGCAGCACAGATCGCCTGTTGTTCGACTTTTCATTTTCAAAGGATGTTTTCCTATATCGCAGATGTCCCCCTCTCTGAATACATCAGACGCAGAAGATTGACATTGGCTGCTTTCGATTTACAGTCAGGCAATGAAAAAATCGTTGATATTGCATTGAAGTATGGATATGATTCGCCAACTTCTTTTAATCGAGCTTTCCATAATGTTCATGGAATTGCCCCTACGGAAGCAAGAAACAAGGGGGTTTCCCTGAAAGCCTATCCCCGTATCAGCTTCAAAATAACGATTAAAGGAGATGCTGAGATGAATTACAAGATCCTGACAAAAGAAGCGTTTAAAATCGTGGGTGTTAAAGAGCACTATGACATGAGTGTTGAGGAATGTTTTGAAAAGGTGCCGCAGTTCTGGGGAAAGACCATACAAAGCGGGATCTTGCCCGAGATCCTTAAGCTCATCAATAAGGAACCATTTGGCTTGCTGGGAGTAAGCACCTGCATGAACGGGCAGGACTTCGATTACTATATTGCAGCTGCCACTGACCAGGATACTCCTGACGGAATGGCGGAATATATCGTGCCAGCTTGTACCTGGGCAGTTTTCGAATGTGTTGGTGCGATGCCCAAAGCGATACAGGAACTGCAAAAACGGATCATCACTGAATGGCTGCCTACATCCGGTTATGAATATGCGAATGCACCTGATATTGAGGTGTATTTTGAAGGAGACCAGCAGGCTGATGATTACAGGTGTGAAGTGTGGCTGCCGATCACCGGAAAATAATCATGCTGTATGTCAGTTCATAGGACCGGCAGGCAGGATATAAAGAGAGATGTTCAAATGACCTGGCCAACTATTTGTTGACCAGGTTATTTTATGCTGGTACATACTTAGCATTGCCTCCTGTCCTCTATAACAGCGCGGAGAGTTTTCCCGAGTGCAGCGCTGTTGACTTCATGGACTTCTAAGACATTTCATGCAAAAGCAGCGGTAAACCTGCTACAATAATA
>JAAZFJ010000189.1 GCA_012511795.1 Syntrophomonadaceae bacterium | reverse complement strand
TTTGAATTTATCGCTCAAGGAATAGTAGAAGACCCTATGATTATTGATGTTGTAACAGGTAAATTCATAAAGCTAAATAGGGTGATGCAGCTAGGTGAAATCATCACAATATCCACCCACTTTGCAAAGAAAAAAGCGATGAGCAGTTTAGAAGGTGGCAGCAATGCCTTTTCTAGTCTTGATGAAGAGTCTGACTTTTTACAGCTTGCGGTTGGAACCAATCTCCTCCGCTATGATTCCAAGAGAAACCTTAATAACTTAGAAGTAAATGTGTATTTTAGACCACAGTATTTGGGGGTGTAGTTTTTGTTAAATGTATATAAGGAAAACTATGAACGGGTAGGCTATATTGAAAGCTACTCCTACTTAAGCTGGGTTAGAAGATATTCAGAAGTAGGAGAGTTTGAGCTAAAATGTGCACCAGAAAACCTGCCACTTTTATCTTTAGGTAATTTACTAAGTAAATCAGGAGATAAGGAAGCAGGTCTAATAGAAACAATTTTAGTCGAATCTGTGGAAGAAGAAATCATCACTGTCCGAGGTAGATTTTTACCGGTGCTTTTAGAAAGCAGAATTATTTGGAACACAGAAAACCTTCAGGGGGATATTGGTGACTGTATTGGACAGCTGATAGAAAGCAACGCTATTAATCCTGTAGATGAAGATAGGCTGATATCAAATCTTGACTATGAAAATCTTCCCATCGGAAAGAACATCTCCATGCAGGTTAGTTTCAAAAATTTGCTAGATACAATTACCAGCATTTTGAGTGAAGCCGGTATTGGCATCAAGGGGATTTTATCTGGAAATGAAATTATTCTTTCACTATATATGGGCCGAGAACAGCCTTTTGTATTTTCCAGAGAGTTTGAAAACCTGCTTTCTCAAAACTATACAGACAGCATTAAGGACTATGCCAATCTTGCTAAAATTGCTGGTGAGGGTGAAGGATCAGAAAGAGAAATGATAGTGGTTGGAAGCAAAAGAGGAAAAGAACGTAAAGAAATATTTATTGATGCTAAAGACCTAAGATTAAGTGAATATGAAAATAATGAAAAATATCTTGAAGCATTAAAAATTCGAGGTAATGAAAAGCTTTATGAAATGCGTAGGCGTGAAAGCTTTGATGCAGTAGCTAACACTAACAGCAATCTAGTTTACAAGGTGGATTTTGATTTAGGAGATATAGTAACTGTAAAATCAAGTCTCCTTGGAATATCAAAAAGGCTTAGAATTACAGAAATTGTAGAAAGCTATGATGCTGATGGACTTCATGTGGATTTAGTCTTTGGAGACCCGCTGCCTACACTAAATGAAAAGCTGAAAGGGGTGATTTAATGCAGCGTAGTGCTTTTTTTAATTCAGTAGCTGGAGATAGAAAATACAAAGCAGAGATATTCGCTGGCTACTTTTCAAAATTTATTACTAATGGTATTTTCCCACTACCCGCTGATAATTTAAGAATTGCTGCCTACGACAGGATGGAGGTAAAAGCCCATATAGGAACAGGATACATTAATGGTTATCTTTATGAAAACACTGATTTATTAGTCCTTAAAGTTGCTACTGCAGATGGTGTAAAGCCAAGAATAGATAAAGTGGTTCTTAGATGGAGCCAGGTAGACCGGGATATTAGAATTTATATTAAGGAAGGTATTCCTGACAGTAATCCGACGCCACCTAGCTTAAATCGAGAGGCAGATATTTATGAACTAGGGCTTGCAAATATTTATGTGGATCAAGGTGCTTATGAGATAAGGGAAGCAGACATTACTGACATCAGGCTTGATACAGAAAGCTGCGGAATTGTGAACTCCATCTTGCAGGCAGATACAACGGCAATTTTCAATCAGTATCAAAGCTGGTTTAATCTTCGAACTGGGGAGTATGATGCAGAGCTTAATGCTTTTATAGCAGACTACGAAGGGGATAAGGCAAACTGGCTAATTGAAATGGCAGCTTGGACAGCGGATAAAAAGACTTGGTATGAAAATAGCTTAACTCAGTTTTTAGATGAATACGCAGACGCAAAATCTGAATGGCTAACTGACATGAGTAGCTGGTTCATATCTACAACAGCCGATTTTGAAGCAGAGCTTTTAGACAAGCAGGATGAATATACTACTCTAGCCGAAAACTATTTATCTCAAATTGAAAGCTTAATCGGTGATGCAGAAGCTGGAGAACTCTTAAACCGAGTGCGGTGGCTACAAGAAAACTTAGGTTTTATACCTATTGATGCAGGAGACTTCTTTGAA
>JAAZFJ010000188.1 GCA_012511795.1 Syntrophomonadaceae bacterium | reverse complement strand
TATAGTAAAACCCGGTTGTGTCTAGCCTATGGCGACGGCAGAACCGCGGCTGCACTTATACTATTACCCTTTTAAAAATTATACTCTCTAATAGTACAAAAAAAGACTTAGTTAACTAAGTCTTTCTTAATGATACTTTATTTTTGCTTTAGTTGGTATTACATAGTTCCGCAGTCACAACCGCAGGAATCACAGCCTGAAGAACATTGGTCACCGGTTATTGCCTGATTTATAGCATAGTAAACAGCCTGCATCAAGTTATCAAATCTTTCCTGGGCCCCCATCAACTGTTGTATGGTTTCATTACCAGCCAGCTGATCCTCCAGTATCTGCAGGTAATCTTCATCGGCTTTGCTGATTATCTTCCCTTCATCCTGTTGTTTTTCAAGTTTCATCCTGGCTTCCTGATAACGAACGATCAGATCAAAAGAACTGGTATCTTCGTTGAGAACCGTCTGCAAGTTTTTTAATTGTTCGATCTCATCTGTCTGAGCTAAGGCATTTCCCAGTTCCATGGCCAGTCTGATAATATCTTCTGAAGTCTTCAAAATATATTCCTCCTAATTATTAATCACTTACGATTTCACCGAATAAAGAAAAAGTAGTGCTTCTGGTTATTTTAACACTAATGAAGCTGCCTATTAAGTGTTTTTCACCGGAAAATATTAAAATACGATTATTTCTTGTCCTTCCAGTCAGCATATGGGGATTGGTTTTGCTTAAACCTTCCACCAAAACCTCTTCAACACTGCCAATCAGAGATTTATTTATGGTTGCTGCAATATTATACTGCAGCTCATTTAATCGTTGTAACCTTGCTTTTTTCTCGGTTAATGGAACCTGATCCTCCATAGAAGCTGCCCGGGTACCACTGCGTACTGAATACATAAAGGTGAAGGCAGCATCGAATTTTACCAGTTCTACCATTTCCAAAGTCTTTCTAAAATCCTCTTCTGTTTCACCGGGAAAACCAACGATCAAATCACTGGTAATGGCAACACCAGGAATGGTATCTTTCACTTTACGGGTAAGCTCCAGATAGTGTTCCCTGCTGTAACCCCGGTTCATGCTTTTTAAAATATTGTTGCTGCCAGCCTGCAATGGCATATGGATATGTTCGCACAACTTTTTATTGCCGGCGATGGTATGGATCAATTTATCCGAAATATCTTTGGGATGGGAGGTCATAAATCTTATTCTTTTTATTGACTCGATTCTGGAAACTTTGTTTAGTAAATCAGCAAAGTCGAATTCATAAGGCAGACCTTTCCCATAGGAATTCACATTTTGTCCCAACAGGGTAATCTCTTTATAACCCTGTTCACCCAATAATTTTATCTCATTTACTATATCATCAGGCTGGCGGCTTCTTTCTCTGCCCCGTGTATAAGGGACAATGCAATAACTGCAAAAGTTATTACATCCGTACATGATATTAACAAATGCCGATAAACCCTGTTTTCTTGTACTGGGGACGTTTTCTGTGATGGCTCCCTCTTTTTCCCATACCCGGTAAATGCGGGTGTCCATGGCTATTGCTTCATCGATTAACTGGGGTAATTCGTGAATATTGTGGGTACCGAATAAAATATCCACGCCAGTTTTCTTTAACCGCTGCTGATTAGCAGGTATTTGCGCCATACAACCACCGAAAGCGATCAGTAATTCCGGATTAGCTTTTTTTAATTTTTTTATTTCCCCCAATTTGCCAAAAACACGATTTTCCGCTGAATGGCGTACACTGCAGGTATTAAATACTACGATATCAGCTTCTTCAGGGGTATCTACTGCACTGTACCCCTTTGCCTCCAGCAAACCCGATATGGTTTCAGAGTCTCTTACATTCATTTGACAGCCATAAGTCAAGATATGATAATTTTTATGAACTGATTGCAAATCCATACCTCCTAATTCATTTATTATAACCTTTTGATCGGGCAATCAGAACTTAAGGAAAAAATATATTAAATCGAAACAACTATTACTGCTAAATTATCGAAATATATGTCATAATAATACCAGTAAAAATTTTGATAATCGGCAGGAGAGTGATGAGCTATTGCTTAAAGAGTTTAAAGAGTTTGCTATGCGCGGAAACATTCTGGACATGGCTATGGGTATTGTAATCGGTGCTGCTTTTGGGAAAATCGTTACCTCTTTTGTTAATGATGTATTAATGCCTCCCATAGGTTTACTGTTGGGAGAAGTTGATTTCACTAATTTATTTATAAATTTGTCTGACACTCCTTACCCATCTCTTGCTGCCGCTCAGGAAGCAGGAGCTCCAGTTATTGCCTGGGGAATGTTTGTCAACAACATACTGGATTTTATCATCATAGCCTTCGTTTTATTTTTGATCATTCGCCAGGTGAACAAGATGAGACGGGAAGAAGAGGTAGAAGCAGAGGTAAAAACCAAGAGCTGTTCCTATTGTAAATCTGAAATCGCGATAGATGCTTCACGCTGTCCCCATTGCACCTCAGAATTAAAATAATACTTTGCTAAACCACAAACACCCGTGTAAAATTACTTACTCGGGTGTTTGTTATTTCTTACAAATAAATTTTAATAGGTTTCGGCGAATACTTCAAAATGTGCCTGGGGATGAATACAAGCCGGGCAAAGTTCCGGGGCACTGTCGCCTTCGTGGATATAACCGCAATTGCCGCATTTCCACTTAATGTTTTCTCCTTTTTTAAATACAGTTCCATTTTCAATATTGTCAGCCAATTTATTAAATCTGATTTCATGGGCAACTTCAGCTTTGGCAATCATTCTAAAAGCAGCGGCAATCTCCGGAAAACCTTCTTCATCTGCTACCTGGGCAAAAGCCGGGTATAAATCTGACCACTCTTCTCTTTCTCCGCCGGCAGCATATTTAAGGTTATTCAATGTGCTTCCCTGGGCAACCGGGAAATCAGCGGTTATTTCGATCATAACCGGCAGTTCACCTTCGATTCCTTCCAATAAGAATTTCCAGAAGCGTTTGGCATGTTCCTTTTCATTGTCAGCTGTTTCAATAAAGATATTGCGCATCTGTTTGTAGCCTTCTTTGTCTGCAATTGATGCATAATAGGTATAACGGTTTCTAGCCTGGGATTCACCGGCAAATGCTTTCAACAGATTTTCAGCAGTTTTAGTACCATTTAATTTTTTCATTTAAATACCTCCTAAATTTTCTTTTTATTTTCAAGGCATCGCGGACAATAACCTTTGCAATAAACATTTTTTTCCAGGATCTCGTAACCACTCATAGAATCATTGTCAATATCAATTTTTAAAGAAAAATCCTTAATGGTCCCGCATTCTATACATTTAAAATGCCCATGGTCAGAAGTATCATAATCATATCTGGTTTCATGGTCTTCTATATTAAGGGGTTTAACTAGGCCGGCCTGGATAAAAAGATTCAGGGAATTATATACCGTGGTTTTAGATAAGGTTGGAATATCATCAACCAGTTCATTGAAAATCTGCTCAACGGTTGGGTGATTCCTTTTAAAAGCCAGGTAACTTAATATCTTCAGCCTTTGATAGGAAGGCTTGATATTATTTTTTATAAGTTCTTCAGTTACATCAATATCGTAAATCATTTTGTAAGCCCTCCACATTTGTAATCGTTACATTTATCATACAAAATATCTCTGGTTGTAGTCAAGTAATGAAACCGAATAATTTATTTTCTTGAACTATTTAATTCCGGTATACATATGCAATAGTGTTCATGTCCGCCGGAAAGATTAAAAACCTTCTCAAAACCTTTGTTTAAAAGCAAATTTTGTGCTGCATTGGCAGTAATCCCCTTATTGCAGTAGACGATGGTGGTTCTATCTTTATTTAATTCCTCACAGACTTCTCTTAAATGAGGAAGTGGTATGGAATGAGAGCTGTCAATATGTTTGGCAGCAAACTCATCGGTTTCCCGGGCATCAATGAGGATATGGTCTTCTTTTGACTGTTGTATATTTTCCAGTTCTTCCGGGGTGATTAAAGGACGACTCTTTATCATAGCATTTTCCAAAACCATTCCGGTATACATAACCGGGTCTTTGGCATTGCTATATGCAGGTGAATAGGCCAGGTCCAGATGAAACAGGTCTTCTGCCAAGGTACCAAAAGTAATGGCAGTGACAAAAACATCAATACGTTTATCCACTCCTTCATAACCCACGATCTGTACGCCAAGCACCCGGCCGTCTTTGTTATCCGCAATGGCTTTGATCATCATTTCCCGGCCGCCCATATATAACGGTTTATTGGTTTTTTTATTGTGGATAATCGTAATATCATACCCTTGCTGTAAAGCTTCTTTTTCGGTAAGTCCTGTTTGGGCTATGGTCATATCAAATAACTGCATTATACTGGTTCCCAGAACTCCTCTGAATTCTACATTGCCACCGCTTAGATTGTCTCCGGCAATGCGGCCTGTTTTATTGGCAGTTGAACCCATAGGATAGAAAACTGGCTTTTTGGTTATTAAATGGTATTGTTCAATACAGTCTCCGCAAGCATAAATATCCGGTATATTGGTCTGCATCTTCTTGTTTACTTTGATGGCACCGGTGGTTCCTAACTCAATCCCTGCTGCAGCAGCGATTTTGGTTTCAGGATGGACTCCGGCAGACACGACCACCATATCTGTAGGCAGGATCGTACCATCGGACAGGATCACATCCCCTGCCCTTATTTCCTCTACAGCCTGGCCGGTGATAAAGTGAATGTCATTTTCAAGCAATGCTTTTTCTATATACTTGGCCATGTCACCATCAATGGCTGGAAATATGTGGGGCATTTTCTCAACCAAAGTTATTTTAATGTCTCTTAAGCAAAGGTTATCTGCTGTTTCCAATCCAATCAGACCGGTACCGATTATAACTGCGTTTTTTACTTTTTTTTCTATAATATAGTTGTGAATCTTCTCCATATCATTAATATTACGTAGGAAAAACACATTATCACTGTCCAAACCTTTGATGGGAGGAACATTTGGCCTTGCACCGGTTGCAATAACCAGTTTGTCATAAGAATCAATAAAGATTTCTTCTGTGACTAAGTTTATAACTTCCAGAGTTTTATTCTCCGGATGAATAGCCAGTACTTCATGCAAGGTGAGAATATCGATATTGTGCTTGTTTTTAAAATATGCTGGATCCCGGGGCAGCAATGCTTTTATATCCTGTATCTCACCGCCTAAAAAATAAGGCATACCACATCCTGAATAGGATATAAACCGGTCCTTTTCGTAGATGGTAATTTCCATGTCTTCCCTGTTTCTTCTGGCTATTGCAGCAGCAGATGTGCCCGCTGCAACTGCACCGATCACTACCAATTTCACAAAAACGCCCCCTTTTTTAACTAATGATCTATTTATTCTAATAACAATGCCTTGATTTAGAAAGCAAAATAAATCCACTTATATGGTAAATCTTAAACGATAAATCCAAGAAAACCAAATAATCGGATATATTTCTATGCATTATTTCCTTATGATAAATCACCGGTATTTTTTGTTAACCGTTTCTGATAATAAAGGAAAACCGGTAAAGGAATGATGATCCAGCCGAAGCTTTTGAATAGTGTATTGTAAGCTCTGCTTTTTTGACGTTCTGCTTCGGATTTCACCATAGCTTCATACATTGTCTCCAGTTCTTCAGCAGTATATTTTTCAGGTTTAACATTGGCATCAGACGTTGGCTTATCAGCCCGCCAGGTTGAAAATTCTTCGAAAGATTGATAATAAGGTGTTGGAGCCACCAAATCACCAACTGCCATAAATGCAGATACACTGCCTCCGATGATCATCATTAAAGTTGCGAATAAGACCAGATAAACATATACCTTTTTTACCACGATTTCATCTCCTCCTCCTGTTTTCACACTTGTTGCCAAGGCAGCAAATATAATGATCACAATCAATAGAATAATAAAAATAATGCCTATGGATAACACTGACGCTGCACATCCTTTTTGCTTAATGAATTATTATATAATAGTCATTTTGATGTAATTTCTTGCTTTGTCTCAGGCAGATTCAGTAAATTTCCCTTTTCTGCGTTTGAGCAGCCTATAGCCCAGGAAAATGACGGCCAGTATTATCAATCCTACCACTGAATAAACTGCTGCTGCAATATGATTTGGATGGCCGAAAACCGCGGAAAAACTATTATTATCTAGAATATTTTTTCTGCCCTGGGTTTGATAATATTCAAGAGGGATTTGAGGAACCCCCTCTATGGCCTGAAAAGACCTTATATACTGGGCAATGGCCTGCCATTCTTTGATTTCATTCCCTACAGCAGAATCCCGAATCACATGTTCTTCAAAATCAACAATCGGCATACCATCGGCGTCTTTTGGCACCAGGGACAAAATGCCGAAAGATTTTTCCCCTACTACTGAAAGCATCTGGGCGGAATATAATCCGGCAACCACACGATAAAGCTTATCATCATCAATACTTTCAAGTGTACCGTCAGGTTTTTGCAGGGAAGCCCGGGTCACTTTATTAAAAATCAAACGATTGGGGTTGAATGTATACGACAGTCCAGACATATATAATTGGGCAGAACTCATAATAGGAGCAATTGAAGCATCAACTTCACAGGCAGTCTTAAGCTCTTTCCCGGTGAGATAAACAGATATTAAGGGATAACCTGATTTCTTATCCGGCCCGATCCCCAGTGAACTAACTACATAAGCATCAGCAACGGTAATATTGCCTTTTACAAATGATCCTCTAATGGTGCCGCTGGGAACTACTGCAACATCAACCGTTTGGTAGTGCTCCCCTTCAGCATTTTGTACCGCATGAACATAAGCATCGGTGATCAGATTTGCCAGTGGTTCTTCCTCATGTCTTACGCCAATTTCTGCTGCCGGCAAGAAACTTTGGGGGCTATATGCCAGTACTTCATCAAAGGCTAGTTCCATTTCATCCAAATAGTCAGTTTGCACTTTTTGTTTAAACTTTTCTATGCTTTCCACCATGCTTAAATCATTGGGCAGCTTATTATCGATCTGCAGAAGCTGATATCGGTCCAGCTGCCATTTGCTATTTGCACCGTCTTTTATCTTCAGCACACCGATATTTTCACCATATTCCCCAGCAGAGCAGATGATGGTATCATCAATTATAATGGGCTGCACAAGTTTGGTGTGGCTATGACCGCTGATAATTACATCGATGCCGGGTACTTCTCTGGCCAGTATTTCATCCTCTGAGTTTTGTTTATCTGGTGAGGTCCCGGAATGGGATAGACAGATGATCAAATCGGCCTTTTCTTCCTTCTCAAGAGTTTCTGTGATCCGCTTTGCTGCTTCAAGAGGCTCGGTAAACTGAACTTCAGCCATGGGAGCATTGGAAATTGCTTCGTTACCCACCAGGCCAAAAATACCTATTCTTATCCCGCTGCGTTCAAGGATCATATACTCTTTGGTCCCATATGCCTCCATTGCCTTCTTAAGATTTGCAACTGATTCAGGCATATGGCCATCGTCTTGCGGAAAATAAATATTGGTTATCAGCAGTTCAGGTAATTCAGTGTTGTTTTTCCGCGCTGTACTTAGACAATCGGCCAAACCCTGAGCTCTAAAATCAAATTCGTGATTACCTAAAGTCACCGCATCATATCCCATCTTTCCCAACAGTGATAATCCCGGTGCTTCCTGAGCAAAAACAGTCTGGAAAAGCGTTCCCATAGAAAAATCACCGGCATCCACAAGGAGCAGATTGGGGTCCTTTTCCCGCTCCTCATTGATGGCACTTTGGATTCTGGCATATCCTCCATATTCATTAATTTGACCGTCTTTATCCAGAGAAAACGACAGTAAATGGTCATGCAGGTCATGGGTAAAAACGATGGTTAATGTATTATCATTATCTTGAGCCAGGCTGTCCGAAATGTTAATAATCGAAAAAATCAAAAGGAGTACTGTAATCACGAAAAAGCCACTGAAATATTTTTTCATAACTCTCACCTCTCAAATTCAGACTATCAGGTTGCCTAATTATATTTCTCTTCCATCACTCACAGTACCTTTTAAATAAATTAATAAGCAATATAAACAGATAATAATCACAAGCTTATTTGTGATCATTTTATAATGTATTATTTTTTGCATTATTGCCCGCTCCGGGATGAATATGAATCCCCGAATTCTCAGTTGTAAGTTATCAAATGATTTATGTTGTATATCATCTATAATCCTAAATAACGTTATTTCAGTTACAGTAGCTTAAGCTTATTTTAAGAGAAAAGATAAATATAAAAAATACAGAATACCTCTTTTGGTGTATTCTGTATTTTTATGATTTATTTATTATCATGCATCAGGCTTTTATATGAATAATTACGAAAGGTTCATTTTCTTAAGATCTATTTCACTGGTTTTCCGTCTTTCCATTGACCTTCAAAAGCCAATGTTCCGTCTTCGTAGTATGATTTACCGAAGCCTTCCCGCTTGCCGTTTTTCCATTCTCCTTCATACCAGAGAGTTAAGTTCCCATAATATAGCAGACCATGCCCTTCAAATTTGCCGTCTTTCCATTCGCCATCGTAGATTCTGCCATCTTTAAAGTAAGCTTTACCTTTTCCATGTGGTTTACCTGCATCCAAATCCCCATCATAAGCAATGCTTAAGCCATGTTTTTGCAGCACTTCCTTTTTGGTACTGCCTTTATATTGTTTCATATCATCCATAAATACACCCCCCCATTTTTATAAATTATACCATAAAAAAACCCAATATATTGAAATTTGAGTTTAATTAGATATGATATCCCCAACACGGATTAATTTATGTTACAATTATCAATAAAAATTAAACATAATCCTAAAGAAATGGAGAGGGGAAATGAAATGCGAGTGAAAAAAAATCTAATACTTATTGTTTGCGCCGTTTTCGTATTGGGACTTGGTTTATCTATGGCAGGATGCTCGGGATCCAGCCAATCAGGTGAACTTAAGGTAGGTCTGGAATGTGCATATCCACCCTTTAACTGGTCCCAGACTGATGAATCCAATGGTGCAGTGCCCATATCTGGAAGCAAAGAATTTGCCGGCGGTTATGATGTTGAAATCGCAAAAAAATTAGCTGAAGGATTAGGGAGAGAACTGGTTATTGTTAAAACTGAATGGGATGGACTGCCACCAGCACTGCAGGCGGGAACTATCGATGTGATCATCGCTGGTATGTCTCCCACTGCAGATAGAAAAAAGACCATTGATTTTTCGGACCACTACTATCGTTCTGATTTAGTCATGGTGGTACAGAAGGGTTCTGCCTTTGAAACAGCAACCAGCCTAGAAGACTTCTCCGGAGCCAAAATAACCGCTCAGTTGAATACATTCCATTATACGGTTATAGACCAGATTCCCGGAGTACAAATGCAGACAGCAATGAATGACTTCAACGCCATGCGCGTTGCTTTACAATCAGGTATCATTGATGGATATGTTTCTGAAAGACCGGAAGGAATATCTGCCACCGCAGCCAATGACAATTTTGCCATGGTAGTTTTTGATGAAGGCAAAGGCTTTGAGGCTTCAGATGATGATGTTGCCATTGCAGTCGGAATCAAGAAAGGCAACACTGAACTTACCAATGCAATAAATGATATATTAAAAGATCTTTCCGAAGATGAACGCATCACAATAATGGATAATGCTATTAAAAATCAGCCGGCATCTCAAAATTAGTGACCGATGCCGTCATCTCACATGAGTAAGTTGTCTGGAGTGTATAAATAATGGAAGTAGATGCAGCAAGTACATTTTTTGAATGGGTTTATTATATTATACTGACATACTGGCCCCTTTTTCTTAGAGGGGCCGGTGTTACTTTGTTAATTTCCTTGACCGGTACTATCGTTGGTTTCGGACTGGGAATCATCATTGGAGTAATTCGCACCATCCCAATCGACCAGAACTTCAATATCATCCAAAAGGGACTCTTAAAACTCATCAATATCATTTTATTGGCCTATATAGAAGTGTTTCGCGGAACACCTATGATGGTGCAGGCTATGGTTATTTTCTATGGTGCAGCCATGGTCTATAATATTAGCCTTTCCCCGATCTATGCGGGTATTTTTATTGTTTCCATCAATACTGGTGCCTATATGGCTGAGATCGTTCGCGGGGGAATTATTTCCATTGATAAAGGTCAATTTGAAGCAGCACATTCAATAGGCATGACACATGCACAGACTATGTTCAGCATTGTTCTGCCTCAGGCAATTCGTAATATACTGCCTGCTTTAAGTAATGAATTTGTAATCAATATCAAAGACACTTCAGTTTTAAGTGTCATTTCCGTGACTGAGCTATTCTTTATATCTAAATCAGCTGCAGGAGTTAATTACCGGTTCTTCGAAGTTTTCCTGGTTACCTGTACCATTTATTTTATTATGACCTTTACGGTTACCCGGATTTTAAGATACTTTGAAATCAAACTGGAAGGCCCTTCTGTTTACACCATACATGGTTCGCAAACAGTACCGGAAGCAGAAATTCGCATTACCGACAGGGAGAGACATTAATGGATAAAATCATCGAAGTACGACATCTGAAAAAAGTGTTCGGCGAAAATGAAGTATTAACAGATATAAATTTTAAAGTCAGTAAAGGTGAAGTGGTTTGTATTATCGGTGCCAGTGGTTCGGGAAAGTCGACTCTCTTAAGATGCCTGAATCTCCTGGAATTGGCTACCAGCGGCGAGATATTATTCCGCGGTGAAGATATTCTTACCCATGATATGTCAAACTCGGTTTACCGGGCGAAAATGGGCATGGTTTTCCAGCAATTTAATCTGTTTAACAATCTAACTGTTTTAGATAATTGTATGGTAGGTCAAATCAAAGTCTTAAAGAGAAAAAAAGAAGAAGCCAGGATAAAAGCCATGGAATACCTTGAAATGGTTGGTATGGCTCAGTTCATCAACGCTAAACCAAACCAGATATCAGGGGGGCAAAAACAAAGGGTAGCCATAGCCCGAGCTCTTTCCATGGAACCGGAAGCACTGCTGTTTGATGAACCTACCAGTGCCCTTGATCCGGAAATGGTCGGCGAAGTTCTAAAAGTTATGAAAGACCTGGCCAAAAGCGGACTTACCATGGTAGTGGTGACTCATGAAATGTCTTTTGCCCGTGATGTAGCCAATCGTGTTGTATTTATGGACAGCGGGGTAATTGTAGAAGACGATTTACCTGAAGTCATTTTTAATAATCCCACAAACGAAAGAACTCGAATTTTCCTTAAAAGGATTCTGGATGATAGATAGTTAAAGGCACTTTACTGTTGGCAATATACAATCATTTAGAAATAATGTCCGTTCAAAATAATCCGTTTCATCGTAAGTAAAATGCGGGACTTTAATTGAAGTCCCGCTTATTTATGTTTTGAAATGAATGCATCATAATTTGTCTCTATCTTTTACACAATGCTGGTGAAAGATTATTGCGGGGCTTTGCTCACTTTACTCCGGGCATAATTAGAACGTAATAAACAATCAAAATGTGATAAGAGCGGCATTATAAAATATGCGGCTCTTTTTGTTTATGGACAAGACAAAGCAGGCGGTCTTTGTTATGCTTCTAAGTGATATTACTTTTAGGAGCGTTTGTATGAAGAATATCTTTTATTATAAGACCGAACTTGGAAATACAGCTATTGAAGATAACGGGAAGGCCATTACCGGCTTGTATTTAAATCTTGAATCAGACATTGAAAATACCAGGATATATGAAACCCCCTTGATCAAGGAAGCATCCAGGCAGCTTTTTGAATATCTTACCGGAAAACGTAAAATCTTTGATCTTCCACTTGCTGCCCAAGGAACCGAATTTCAACAGGCTGTGTGGGACGCTTTACAGTTGATCCCCTATGGTGAAACCAGGAGTTACAAAGATATTGCTGCAGAAGTTGGAAACCCCAAAGCCTGCCGAGCTGTGGGGATGGCCAATAACAGAAATAATATCGCCATCATTATTCCCTGCCACCGTGTTATTGGAGCTAATGGTAAATTGATAGGATATGGCGGTGGATTGGATAAAAAAGCATACCTGTTGGAGCTGGAAAAACATTATGCCAATATTTGAATACAGCCAAACTGAAATTGATTATTTGAAAAAGAAGGACAAGAAGCTGGGGACCCTTTGGGAAGTTTCCCGGGAAGATGTGCCCTGATCGGATATACCTGATAAAAAGAGGCAACTAGCCATAAGTCCAGTTACCTCTTTTCAAAACTAATCACTTCTGTTACTTAACTGTTTCATAAGGCCAATCAATAATACCGCCGAAATCATATACCTGACTATAGCCCATATCGATCAGCTTCTGGCTTGCTTCCTGGCTGCGATTTCCGCTGCGGCAGTAGACCAGGATCTTGGCATTCTTGTCAGGCAATAAAGCCGGCGGGGTATCTTTTATATCCTCATTGGGGAGATTGACGGCACCTTTGATATAGCCTTCTGTGTATTCTTCAGGAGTACGGACATCCAATATAATGAATCCATCTTCACTGTCAATGACTTCTTTTGCTTCTTCAGCAGATATTTTTTTATACGCAACAATTCTGTCGATCTCCTGGACAGCATTTTGCCCGTATTCATTTTCAATATATTGAAGTTTGATCTGGTCTCCTTCCTGGAGGTTGAGACCCTCAAATTTTCCCCTGACTTCATCGGTGATCATAAAAACCCGGTAGGCTTTCTCATCAGGAACGCCGCTGATTTTTACTTCGAAGAAATTGTTATCTGCTAATCCGACATAACTACCCGTATCAGTTTTCAATTCCGGTGCTGGTGCATCTATGGTTTTGAAAGTCTTTACCATTTCAGCAAACTCAGTTTCCAGGGTGCGGAATCTTTCAGTTAAATTCTTATCTCCAGGTGGAACCTGTACATCAGTGGCATGTGCCCAGCCAAAATAATAGCGGTTATTTTCTCCCAAGTATTTTAAGCCGTAGGCATCTCCTGATTCCAGCATTGCCTCTTTACTGAACTCAGGTTTTGCAAATATTTCAATTCTCCCGGTTACGCCAAAAATATTATCCGGTTGTTTTTCCTGTATTTCTTTGCTGACAAAATATACTACCTGATTTTCCTCAATTATTTTCACACTGTCGCTGAATTCACCGCTTAAAGATAACGTAAACCCGTATGTCTCATTTTTATACTCTACATCAGGTTTTGTTTCATGGCCAGACTGACTGATCAATCCATAGAACAACAATACAGCCATGACCAGGGATATGACAAAAATAATTTTGGTTTTTCTATTCATACCCTGCACTCCTCTCTTCATAAATTCATCTAATTTTAATACGTTTATCTCAGGTTATCCTTACATCACCGTCAATTACTCAATAAGATCTGACAGATGCGATTTTACTTTTTAGCTTGCTGAGGATTTTGTAAAAACCGAATAGTAAAAGGATAAATAATATGAAAGCTAAAACCGGAATGGCTATTGCCAGTACCGGCAGGATCACAGAGATAATTGATTCAACAGCGGAAATAAAAGGATTGGCGATGCCGCCGCTGACGATGGTGGAAGCATGATGGGTCCCATTGCTGACCAGACTTGTTGCAGAAGCTGCACCGCCTCCGGCTATGATTGCCAATGTCCATTGCAGGATTGGATTGATGTCAGTCATCACTGCCGCTGTCAGCATTACACCGGCTATGACACTAATGGGTGTGCTGATGGTATTGAGCAGATTATCGATAAAGGGGAAAAAATAGGCTATTACTTCAATAACCGTAGCTGCCATAAAAACCACCAGAGCCGGATAACTGGCGATCCATTCAAATCCCGAACTCAGATTGAGATAGCCGCTGACACCGGCAATTCCTGTTATCAATAGCGGAACAAAAATGCGGAATCCACAGGTAGCAGCCAGGCCTATGCCGATCAGAACATTTAAGAATATTTCCATTTGACCTCCCCCTTTGCTTAAATATCAGATAGAATATTGTATCTATAATTAATAGTGTTTTGAATATATCTCTGTATAAGTAAGCTTTCCGTTGATCCGTTCAGACTTCATCAAACTTATTTTGCCTGTCTCCATTTTCATTGGCAGGATTCTTTGACTGAAATCAGCCATGTCAAACTCCTGTCTGGTGATGACCCGCCTGCCAATGGTAAGATGTGGTTTAAAAGGCCGGTTTTCCAGATGAAACCCAGCCTGGTTAAGGTTACTGAAAAGTTGTCGGTGAATATCGTCCAACATCTTATTGTTATTTACCCCAATCCAGTAAATATCTCCTTCTTTCCTTTTGAAATTCACTAAGCCTGAAAATTGAAGCTGAAATGGAGCAGCTTTTGTTTCATCCATGGCCATTTTGATCCTGTTGATTTCAGACTCCTGAACTTCACCTAAAAATAGCAATGTCAAGTGCAGGTTTTCCGGGAAGGTATAACTGCCCTGCCGGGATAACTTTTTAAGCCTGGATATAATCATAAGCAGTTCTTCTTTTATACTCTCGTCAAGATTGATGGCAATAAAAAGCCTCATTATTAATCCCGCCTCTCATGTAGCATACGGCTGTAATTTCTGGCAGTTGCTGTATCAGCACAGCCCCCTCCAGCAGTTTCCCTGAGAGCTGGAGACATCATATTCCCTACTTTAAACATGGCTTCAACCACTTCGTCAAAGGGAATAAAGCTGGTAATTCCTGCAAGGGCCATTTCTGCACAAGCCAAAGCATTGGCAACAGAACTGGCGTTGCGCTTTGAACAAGGCACTTCCACCAAACCTGCTACCGGATCACATACTAATCCCAACAAGCCTTTGAGAGCCATTGCCGCCGCATCAAGGCATTGCTCCGGGCCGCCGCCATTCAGATAAACAGCAGCAGCTGCTGCCATTGCTGAAGCTGATCCGCATTCTGCCTGACATCCTCCTTCCGCTCCGGAAAGGGTGGCATTAGTTGCAATAATTTTGCCTATAGCCCCGCTTACAATGAATGCATGAAGTATTTCTTCATCTGTGTAAGCTTTTTCTTCCTGTAAAGCTATCAAAACACCGGGAATAATTCCGCTAGCTCCAGCTGTAGGTGCAGCAACTACCCTGCCCATGGCTGCATTCACTTCAGTTACAGCCAGTGCGTAACTGATGGATTTCAGCATAACAGCGCCGCAGAAGGTATCACCACTTTCCAGGCGTTTTTGCAGTTTACAGGCATTCCCGCCGATGAGCCCTCCGATGGATTTTATATCCTGAGCAAGGCCTTTTTTTATTGAGTCGCCCATGACCTGTATTTGATCTTTCAACCAGTCAATGATTTGCTCCTTCTGATTGCCAGAATTCTCAACTTCCGCAATTATGGCTATTTCGGCAATGTCTTTTCCCTGATCATGACATAGTTGCAGAAGTTTTTCTCCGCTGCTGTATTGATACATAAATACCTCGCTTTCGGTGATTTAAAGATCAACTAAAACTACGCTGTTTATATCCGGCAATTCCTTCAGTTCGTCAAGAATGTAAGGTGCAATGGTCTGATCACTTTCAATGATCATGCGTGCTTCACTGCCCCTGAGCTGGCGGAATACTTTTAAGAAAGCAATATTTATTCCATGCCGGGATAATACAGAACTAACATTGGCCACAACTCCCGGCCGATCAAAATGACTGGTAATGATCGTAGCATATTGTCCATTAAATTCTACATGCATTCCATTTAAAGAATTGACCATTACTTTACCACCGCCTATTGAAGAACCAATCAATTCATATTTGTTCTCTTGCTGATCCTGCAAAACGATTCGGGCAGAATTGGGATGGACATCTCCCAGATCAGCTATATGAAAAGCATAGTTGACGCCTGCTGCTTCTGCTATGGAAAATGCATCACGGATCTTTTCATCGTCAGGGGACATTCCCAAGACCCCTCCCAGTAATGCTTTATCAGTCCCATGTCCCTGGTGGGTTTTGGCAAATGAACCATGCAGGTAAAAATCTGCCTGTTTAACATCTTCCCCGGCAATTTTGCGGGCTATATTACCGAGTTTCACAGCTCCGGCAGTATGTGAACTTGAAGGGCCAACCATAATCGGACCCAGTACATCAAAAAGCCCAGTCTCCACAGTAAAACCTCCTAATACCTCAATGTTTGTACATCTTTTTAACCTTGATAAGAGGCCTGTAATTATATTTTGTCTAAACTAATGATAATACACCCAATTTCAGGAGACAAGAAATCGATGGTCAGCAGTCTTTTTAAAACAATAGAAACATTTTTGCATTAAATATGCCATATGATATAATCTGCTTAATCCAGTATTTATACATGAAGGGAAGGTGTTTTCATGAGTTTCAAAATAACTGACAAAGTAAGCTGGGTAGGAAAAATTGACTGGGAACTTCGTCGTTTTCATGGAGATGAATACTCCACTCATCGCGGCAGTTCATATAATTCCTATTTGATCAGAGATAAAAAAACGGTTCTGATCGATACTGTCTGGTCACCCTTTGGTAAAGAATACGTTGAAAATCTGAAGAAAGTAATTGATCTGAAAGAAATCGATTATATCATTTCCCAACACTCAGAATCAGATCACAGCGGAGCCCTTCCATTCTTAATGCAGGAAATACCTGAGACCCCGATTTATTGTACGAAAAGCGGGGCTAACATTCTAAAATCACAATATCACCGGGATTGGAACTTTATCGAGTATAAAACCGGAGATACACTTGACATCGGCAGCAGTCAGCTGGTTTTTGTGGAAGCCAAAATGCTGCACTGGCCGGACAGCTCATTTACCTATATGACCGGTGATAATATTCTGTTCAGCAATGATGCCTTCGGACAGCACTACGCTTCAGAATTAATGTATAACGATTTAGTTGACCAGGCTGAATTATATCAGGAAGCTATTAAGTATTATGCCAATATATTGACACCCTTCAGCCCTCTGGTCACTCGTAAAATAGAGGAAGTGCTGGCTCTTGATCTGCCGGTAAATATGATCGCTCCCAGTCATGGAGTGATCTGGCGGGACAACCCGGGTCAAATCATTCATAAGTATCTTAAATGGGCTGATAATTATCAGGAAAATCAAATTACCATTATCTACGATACTATGTGGAACGGTACCAAGATAATGGCTGAAGCCATCGCTGAAGGAATACGTCAAGCTGACCCTGAAGCAGCAGTGAAGCTTTATAATTTGGCACGTTCTGATAAAAATGATGTGCTCACTGAAGTATTTAAATCTAAAGCCATATTGGTTGGTTCATCTACAATCAACCGCGGGATTCTTTCAGCTGCTGCCTCTATGTTGGAAATGATAGCCGGCTTAGGCTTTAAAAACAAGAAAGCTGCCGCCTTCGGGTCCTATGGATGGAGCGGTGAATCCGTTGCAATAATTCAGGAGCGCTTGAAAGAAGCCAAACTGGAAGTTATTGAACCGGGCCTGAAAGAATTATGGAACCCTGATGAAGATGGTACAGCAAGATGCATGGAATTCGGCAAAACTTTTGCTGCCAAACTATAAGTCTTTTTAATGGAGAACTCCCACCTCAAAGTATCAGGTGGGAGTTATTTTTTATGCATATCCAACCAAACTATAATCGCTTACCTGCCTTGAATAACCGTCTTGTTGATGATATAATTTTTACCAATTTAATAAAGTACTTTTTTAACTAACCTATTAATAGAATTGACTTTATATTTAACCATTCGGCATTTTAACTAGCTGATTTACAAAGTGATAGTAAATTTGCTGCTATTTAATTATTGAATATGAAAATCGGATATGGAAACTTAGGAGGTTGCTCTTTTGCCTGAGGAATACTCTATATTCTGGCCGCTGATTTTGCAGTTTATACTTATCATTATAAACGCTGTTTTCGCCTGTGCAGAAATTGCAGTAATCTCAATGAATGATAATAAACTGGCAAAATTAACTGCCATGGGTGATAAAAGAGCTGTTAAACTCTCAAAACTTACAGAACAGCCCGCTCGTTTTCTGTCAACCATACAGGTTGGAATAACTTTAGCTGGTTTTTTGGCCAGTGCCTTTGCAGCAGATAATTTTTCCGACATACTGGTAAACAAACTTGTCAATCTGGGCGTGACCATACCCCCTGCTACACTGGATACATTTTCCGTAATCATCATCACTTTGATTTTATCCTATTTTACTCTGGTATTTGGAGAACTGGTCCCCAAACGGGCAGCGATGAGAAATGCAGAAAAACTTGCCCTGGCCATGTCAGGACTGGTATATTTTATTTCCATAATATTCGGGCCGGTAGTTTGGCTCTTGACTGTTTCTACCAATGGAGTCCTGCGACTGATAGGTATTGACCCATATGCTGATGATGAAGTTATAACCGAAGAAGAAATTCGCATGCTGGTAGATGCAGGAAGTGAAAAAGGAGCTATAAGCCATAGCGAAAAGAATATGATCCAGAATATTTTTGAGTTTGATGATAAGACCGCAGAAGATATAATGACTCACAGAACTGAAGTATCAGTTTTATGGCTGGATGAAAGTGAAGAGCAATGGTCTAAAACCATTTTGGAAAGTAAGCATTCGGTTTATCCTGTATGTGATGAAAGCACCGATAATATTATTGGTATTATTAAAGCCAAGGATTATTTCCGTGTCCAGGATAAAGACCAGGATTATATCCTGGAAAACGTTTTAAGGCCTGCCTACTTTGTTCCTGAAACAGTAAAAACTGATGTCTTGTTCCACAACATGAAGAATTCCCGCAACCACTTCGCTATAGTACTGGATGAATATGGCGGAATGAACGGCATCATAACCATGAATGACCTTTTAGAGCAAATTGTTGGTGACCTTGAAGATGATGACTCCATACCTCAGGAACCCCCGCCAATCGAACGCATTGATTCGCAGACCTGGAAAATACAAGGTGTCGCCCCCCTGGAATTGGTGTCAGAAAAGCTTGGCATAGTTCTGCCTGAAGACTATGATACTTTCGGCGGCTTTGTTTTTGGTCTGTTGGGCACAATTCCTGATGACGGAAGCACACCTGAATTAGAAGGATACGGACTGGTTATTAAAGTTACAGAAATCAGAAATCACCGCCTGGAAAGAGCTGTTGTTGCATTGCTCAGCGAACCGGAAACGAAAACCAAGGTTTAAAACTGCCAATTGTCAACATTTCCTATCATATTATTCTTTCCTAAAAACAAATGATATAATTTTTAATTTACCAAAATAAAAACATCTACACCTCATTCATCCTTTACTTTAAAAAACATTTTTTTTGCTTTTATAAATATTAGTTCTAAACATAGGGGAAATTAAAGTTGATACAGCAATTATACTAACTTCGTAAATAAAAAGGATGGAAAAAACGTGGAAGGAAGTACAAAAAGCGGATATGCTTCTGACCGTTCAGCTGATACTTTTCATAAAATAAGACAGGCAGCCAGTAATCATTTTAAGCGGATTAAAAATATTACACCGAAAAAAGTTTATA
>JAAZFJ010000187.1 GCA_012511795.1 Syntrophomonadaceae bacterium | reverse complement strand
TGCAGCAAATTTCACACCCGCACTCTTCTGTATTAGAGGTACACTCTGTTGTGCTCAAAGGATTCCTGGTTAGGTTGATAATCGGGGTAGTATCCGCCATTCTTATTGCAACCTCTATTCTTGCTCCATTAAATATCTTCTTCACTTAATTGCCATATTATGTATAAAGAGGCTCCCTAAATACTATTCTTCAGGAGAGCCTCTGCATTAATTATCATCACACTTAAAGAATATACCTATCAGTCTTGCACTACTCTAACCTATTTTCATACTCGGTTGTGATGCTGAGTCATGGTGGTTGATAAGTTGGTGGCAGACACCGGGGTCCGAGGCACCGGGGTCCGAAATTAACCAGCTTTATATACTTCAAAAACGCCTGCTTCAAATTTACCGGTAGAGCCTCAGAGCAAACCACCCGTTAGGCAGGTGGTACTAATACTTTTATCCAAGTCTTGCAGCTGTAGCGGCTATGTGCCCAGCAAATGAGGATACAAAAGTTTTGATATCGGTCATATCGGATATCAAAATATAATCTCCATTATCAATTGCTTCCCTAGGAGAAGCGATAACCGATGCTGCTGTATAAAGTTGTTCTTTCACGAGTTTTTGACACAAAATATCATAACGTTTCAAATAAGACGCATTTTTAAATTCGCTAAACACCGGAAAATGAGGCGAAGTATATTGTACTAACGAACGTGAACCCGGAGCGTCCTCAACCAAAATCAACCAGCCTACAAAAGGTCTTATTTGCTCACCAAAAGCTCCTTCTCGATAAGCAGTCCAAAAATCATGAGCTGTTCCTATCGCTTCTTCAGTTCGGTTATTAAAATTATTTCCAAAAGACGGTCCAACTTGGCTTTTCAACTCTATTGCAGCAACTAATTCGCCTTTATACATAACGATTAGATCCCATAGTTTCGTTGGTCTGAAAAAACCCGGCAGAGATAACACAGCCCTTTCTTGATGAATCTCCGCTTGGGATAATCCGTTTGCATATACAATATCTCTTATCAAAGCTGTAAAATTCTCCATGTTTTTACCCGCCGTCACACCAGATCTTTCTCCCTGGTCAACATTTCCAGACTTTGCTTGTCTCTGTCTGGCCGCCTCTCTATTTCTCCAAAAGGCTTGAACAGCCGTTCTTACTTTAACATCATAGTCCACCATATCTAATGCCATTATCTAATTACCCCCTAAAGCAGATCGTTCTTCATGGTTTAATTTATACAATTTAAAAACGGCCTCATTACATTTGCTTATATTCCGTTCTATGGCTGCACTAATAAGCTCCTGACGAAGCTCATGTGGCACTTCCCCCCATTTTGGAATCCTTATCCTGCGTAAATATTGTGCTTGAAAACGGAGATATCCTCCACGTATTTTAGTGGAGTATGTACTAATAAAAAGTTTTGCAATATTTGATAAAAGCACCGCCTGTAAAGCCCTAAGATTCCATTCCTCTGATGTAATATAATACAAATTATGATGAGGATAGTACTTGCCCGATTCATATACAATATGTGCTTCACCCTTTATATCCGGAATTAATAATTTTTCTTTTATCGTTAAGTCAGGCCAAATACGATCTATCGTTCTGAACCAATTATCCGGATGCTTTTTAGCAATATGCCTATTTTTAATAGTTTCCTCATGTAAATATAAATATCTTGAAAGCTTAGGATAGTTTATTAAATCAACAAGTCCGCTATCATTAAATGTATTAATTACGCACTGCCCAAGCCAATTAATTTCTCCAGTCTGTATATCTTTTGTTGTAATTAAAGGTATTTTTCGATCTTCTTCAATATCAAGCTTATTAAAATCTGCGATAAAGATTTTATCTGCCCCTGTCGCAACACCAATTCCAACTCTACAACCAGCCTCTTCCAGAGTCGGATAGCTATTCTCGATTTTTCTTAGTAAATCAAATTGAGCAGTTGGTTTAATTATCCACGGTTCACTGGCATTTACAATCCCAGCAACCTCTTTTACTTCTGAAGAATCTGCTATTTCTTGCCCTAAAACTTCCTTCGCCAGAGACCTTAGGGTGTTTTTCTCTATCTTTGGTCTGTGGCCAATTCTGGTTGCCCCCTGTTTTTCCCTGCTTATTACTGTTATTGCGGGGTAAACTGAAACTTCTTTATGAAAAGCATCTGTCTCAACCATGTCAATATATGCTTTTAGATTAAACCCATTTGATACCAGCTTTCTTAATGGCCCACCATAACGATTTTTCATCCACCGATCGGAACATATAAAGCCTAAAACCCCCTTAGAATTAAGTAGGGTTAATGATCTTTCAATAAATGGAATATATAAATCCGCCCTATCGTATATGGTCCGATATCTAAACTTGTATTCCTTTAACAAAGGTTCCGGAATAGCTTCTTGCCTAAGATATGGAGGATTTCCAACTACATAATCATAGTTTTCCCGCTGGCCAATAAGTAAAAAATCTCCCTGAATTAACCAAGAGTCAGCCAGTTTAATTGCCATTTCCCTATCTATCCCAGCTTCATTTATTATATTAATTACATCTCTTTTTGTATTTTTATAAGTTTCAGAATGTATTTCAACAGCACATATTGAATTAGAAAGCTCCACAAAAATGAGGCTGTAATTACTTGAGTGTTTTATCCATGATTTAAGTAATCTATCAATTATTAATAATAAAAAATCTCCGTTGCCGAATGAAGGTTCTAAAATCCTTTTATTATATAATTTTTCATCCGCATCATAACCTACTAAATCAAGTATGAATTCAACTACTTCTGCACGTGTAAATACCGCTCCCCTCTCCTCTTCAACATTAGAAGTAGCTAAAGCATCTAATGCAGCTAATAAGGGGCCATTCATTTGATGGGCGGGAATTTCAAAGGCATCAAATAAAGACATTTGCCCAAGCCTCGCCATATTAGAACCCTCCCCTATTTAATACAAAGTTTAAATGCAATATTCTATCTTGATTCGAGTTCACAGTTCGTCTTTCCTTTCTCTCTCCTTTCAACCGCCTATTCTTTGAAAGCAAGGAAAGAAAAGTAACTGATGATACATATAAGGCAAATTCTACAGGCACTTTCGTGCGGTTATTAATAACTTCTCTATAAAAACCGGATCTCCTCCCAGACCGAGAATATATGTTCGGTTTATTTCTTGATGACTTTAATCGTCCTCCGTATCTCTCTTAACGTTACAAGAAAAACCGGAGGCGGGTCAAGCCAGGTACTATGCG
Organism: Syntrophomonadaceae bacterium; assembly: GCA_012511795.1. Taxonomy (GTDB): domain Bacteria; phylum Bacillota; class Syntrophomonadia; order Syntrophomonadales; family Syntrophomonadaceae; genus UBA1368. The sequence goes on along the minus strand of JAAZFJ010000187.1, from coordinate 4,898 downwards.
ACGAACTACCTATTTGATATGCTCCTAATGTATCTTTATAATGCTGAATCAATTTTGTTTTTGCCTCGAACATAACATATCCTTCGAATCCGTTCAGGAAACTAATAAATGAGGCAATTGCAAATAAATGCGGTCCTACTCCTTTGTATATAGGATTTTCTCCTCTATTGTGAGGTGCCGATTCCGCCAATGTTATATTAATAGCTTCGTCATTTGGATTAGGAGGTAATATCGCAATTAATCCTTCTGTTTTAATTCTTCCTAGTATATGCAGGGAAAATACATCTCGCCCAATTTGAAATTCTTTTCCCCAATCAAAACTCATACCTTTATAGTTCCCTGATTTTAGGATGCGATTCTTTTTCACTTCTGTCTTAACTTCCCTGCCAGTTGCATTTTCAATTTATAAATAGATATTTTTTATAAAACAGCGCTATAATTATAATCGCGCAAGCGCGCCCCTTACACCATAAAAGTTGTAACTTCTCCTGCTTGCTTATGCCCCGCAGGGGTATGCCTGAATGGGTATGCCCTATAGGGTATCCCCTTGCTTCCCCTATACTTCTGTCCCCAGACAGCACTTCTTATATTTCTTCCCGCTGCCGCAGGGGCATGGATCATTCCTGCCAACTTTCTTTCCAGTCTTAAAGTCGTAAATATCAGCCTTTTTAAACTCAAAAGGTTGATCAGGAAGTGGTCGTAAATGGTACTTTTCGTGTTTCTCAAAAAGCTCTTCAGGTGTATGGCCATTGTTCTCCCATAGCCTGGTGCTATTGGCCAGTTCCATGATCAGCTTAATTAATTCGTTGACCTGCTTTTCACTCTTGAAATCTACACCTCTGGTAGTAAACACCTCAAATATTTCCTGTAATGAAAATTCAAACTGGCATATCCCCTGAACTTCCTCACAGAGCATCTCCGCCGCCAATTCATCACCATCAAAAAAATGCCTGGCTGCATAACTTAATAGTGCCCTGTACTGCTTGGTCACTTCAAAGTAAGAATCTTCTTTATACTTTAGGAGCTCTTCCTGGGCTGGAATATAAAAGGGCTTACCTTTGCGCTGTTTTAGCTGATTCTCGAAGTTATCAAATTCCATGATCGTCTCATGAACGAAATAATTGCCATAGATCTCTACGAAATTATCAGCTAAATCCTTTGGCGGATCATTCATGATGTCATTAAGGGCTATGATATCGATCTTTTCTTCATTTTGCAGGTTAAATATCTCCGCCGCTTTATCCTTATGAACCAGGCCATAGAGATGGGTCAGAGAAATAATGTAATCGATCATAGTTTCATAAAATAATTGTGATTTTCCAGCCGATATACCCTTTTCATTCATATTTACTCATCCATCCTCCTGTGCTGTCATCTGCTCGTTCACCTGATCTTCCTCAATTATACCATCCCGGTCCGGCATTCAACTTTGCGATTGGGACCTGTGCCCTACAGGGTATCCCAAGCGTTAAGCCTCTCATGCAAAAGGAAGCAAATTAAACCTCCCTCTGCTTCCTCAAAATTTCTACAGCATCACCTAAAATATAACTTAAATACAATAAGTTTAATATTATTAGAAGGATATTCCTCCATTTTGCAGTAATTATATCATAAAGGAGTCGATCATATGCCCATATGCCACATAACAGTATTTTGCCTGAAGCAATCAAGAATAAATATTCAAGAGAAATTACTTTTATCAGAAGCTGTGCTCATACTGGTAAAATTAAAATATCGAATCATTGTTATGAACAAATATCCCAAAGAAATATTCGTTTAAAAGATGTATATAATAGTATAAAGAATGGTGTTATACTAGAAGTCCAGACAAATGAACGCGACACCAAAATTTTGTTTCAAGATTGTTCCAATCAACCTCCATATTTTTTTTGTTTCTGTGGCAGTAAAACCTTCAATGGGTTTATGTGTCACAGCTTATTTACCAGATTCCAGCATTTGGCATCTGGAATCAAATACTCAATGGAGGAGGAAGTAATAAGTGTTTAATGTATGTTATGAATGCGATGGGAAATTAACTGCACAAACTGGTACTGTATTTGGATATTGGGGTAATACCAAAATTGAATTTACAGGACTGCCCAGGTATCAATGCAAGAACTGTAATGAAATTTATTTAGATGAAAAAATCGCAGTATTAACTCAGGAGATAACAAAGGCCTTTAGCGATTTAAATGAAATACCGGAAGTACTGGATATAAGCGATTGCTATGAGACATTAGTGGATCACCTTGACGATGCCTACGACATAATCAAGCAAAAGAAAGTACAAGTAATAAAAGTTAATCAAAACTATATCATCAATTGCAAAGATGTTAATTCATTATTTAATAAAGAAAAATTATCTATTGCAGCACGGAATATTGATCAATTAACACCTGATGTAAAAAAAGAAATAGACCGGTTAGTAAAGCAGGATTAAGATGCTTATAAATCAGACTGAAATTAAGTCATACGCTATTAAAGTTATAAAAAAGTACAATCTAAGCTATCCACTTGATATTCATGGATTTGTATCTACATTGGGATTCGAAGTGAGATTTGTTGATACAGGTAAGTGCGATGCTTATACAATCATTGTAAATGGACAAAAATTGATGCTATTAAACCAACAGATAGAATCGCAATCAAGGATCAATTTTACATTAGCGCATGAATTGGGACATTATTTCATTCCAGAGCATATGGAGCCAATATATGCTTGTAATATCGATGAATTAGAACCTGGTAATAGAACGGTTAATAAAAAGGAAGAAAAGGAAGCGGATTTATTTGCTTCAGAACTACTGCTGCCTAGCAGATTTATCGAGAAAAAAAGCATTCGCAGGCTTCAAGACATTATTAGTGTTGCACAAACATATAACATCTCAATCCCTGCAGTTGCCATTAGGATGATGGAGTACTCATATGACAATGTTGCTTTTGTTTGTTGTAAAAATAACAAAATTGAATGGTATGCAACATCGCTCGGATTTAAGGAGCATCTGATTTTAAAAGATTTGAATAGACTTTCAATTCCGGAATTATCGTTAATGAATAAATGTATTGAAAATAATAGCACTATATCAAAAGGGAAAATACCAGCCTATGTTTGGTTAGAAAACATGGATAGTTCGTCATACATAGAAGAAGAAGCATTGTATTATTCAAAATATAAAACTGGATATATTCTAATAAGCGCAGATGATTTGGGGTCTATCCAGTACTTGGTGTAAGTTCAAAATTGATGTAAATATAAGGACGGCGTTCAGCCGTCCGTTTCCTTTCAAATAGTTGACACTTCCCGACCGCCTGCCTGCCTGTGCCCTCTAGGGTGTGCCCCTGAGGTGCATACCCGAAAAATTTTTAAATGTTGTCAACAATCCCGTCCCCATGACAACCACAAAAGCAGGACAAAGAAGAGAGAAATAGAAATAGCATATCAGTACTCACTGCGAGCAAACGATGGGTGCTGATCATATAATTGCATGGGGAGGAGCAATGAACGGAAAAATTGATTTTGTAATTACCTGGGTCAATAAAGTCCATTTTGTAACCTGCGGCCATTTGCCCCCCTGGCTTAATACCAGACACCCCCAATTAAATATTGTCAAACATGAAGATTTTATGCCGGAAAAATACCTTCCTACCTTTAATTCCCATTCTATTGAAATAAATCTGCACCGGATCAAAGGGCTTGAAGAAAAATTTGTCTATTTTAATGACGATACCTTCATCATTGATCATATGCAGCCGCAGTATTTTTTTAAGCAGGGTCTGCCTTGTGCCAGTCCCATTATGACTGTTTTAGCTCCCAGGGATCCCGGGGACCCCTTTTTCCACTATTATATAAATGACCTGGCGGTTATCAATCATCATTTCTCCAAAAAACAACTGCGAAAAAAATGGTTTAGCCTTAAATATGGAAAACTGCTGCTGAGAAATCTTTATTTAGCCCCTGTTTACTGCTTTTACGGCTTTTTTGGCTTTTTAAATTTTCATATGCCCAATTCCTTTTTGATCTCAACCTTCAAGGAATCCTTCCGGTATGATATGATCACCGTAAACGAAAGGATAAGATAAATGATGTTCTTCATCTAAGATAATTTCTTTCTTAACCAACTGCATGGTTTTTTTGTCAACGGTTAAGCAGGTTATCTTCCCCCGGCCTTCGTAGAATACATCCTCCTCCGTTAAAATATAATAATACTTCTCGTCCTGTCCAAGTAGAAAGGGGTCGGCGAAATAACGGTCACGGTATTTATGTTTAAGCCAGCGGATCTTTAAATGGTCGGGATCTTGAAAGACTTGATCAATGGAAGACTCAATGATCCCAATATTCCAGGCACCAATTAAAAACTTTTCCTTCATACCCATTGCCCCACCCCGCAGATTCTATTCTGGCGTGCAGCCCCCTGTAGGGGCGTGCAGTGCGCGCCCGTTCCCTTCCTCGCGTCCCCGTGTCACTTCTCCAAATAAAAATGTATCAACTTCACATGCTCCAAAAACACCTGGCTGGCGTCTTCACGGTCTTTCCACCAGTTGGCAGCATCAAACTCCACATACCGGCTGGGGCAGGAAATGACCCTGACCTCCCTGTCCAGATCCGCCGCTGCCCACTGGAAAATCTTTTTCGCCCGGGCAGAATGGGTCGGAGACGTAGCGATGATGAGCGAATCCACCTCAGCATTATCCTGCAAATATTTTTTCACCGCCAGCGCTTCATCCTGGGTACTCCTGGCATCCCCCGGCAGAATAAGGATATCCTCTTCAGGCACATCCGATTGCATGGCAGCCGATTTGACCATCTCTGATTCCCGGGTCACTGCCAACCCTTTGGCAGCAGCTTCATCAAAACCAGGCTGGTAGTTTCTCACCATCAAAATCATTTTCCCGTATCC
>JAAZFJ010000186.1 GCA_012511795.1 Syntrophomonadaceae bacterium | reverse complement strand
TAATACGCGTGTCTTTGGCGAACCTTACATATGTGAATCTGAGTTTCTGGTAATTGAAGTTGTATCACATAAGTCTGTTTCCCTATAAAAAGATATCCCGCCGGAATACCCGGACAGGATTTGCCGTAAATCTGTAGAATATAGAAAAATATGGTGTTAATGAATGTCCTTTTACATATTCAAGCTTTATATGCTAATAAAAAAATATAAAGTAGAAAAATGAAAAAATATAATAACTTATGAGTAATAAAATGTGAATTGTTGTATTGAATATATAACTTATGGGTAATATAATGTTGGTGAGGGAAGCTGCATGAGTCACCCTGGAAAAATTTTATATCCTGAAGCATTTAAGTCTAAACTTATTTTAGTGCACTGGGAATTTGAAAATGATTTAAGGAGTATTCTTGAGAAAAGCGGACATACAGGTGATTTTTTGGGTAAGTATAAACAGCGACTGAAATTACTGGATGATATGCAAAAGCAATGTGTACTAAAAAATGACTGGTTTGAAAACTTAAGGTATGCAAATGATATTTATTGTATGAAATTTAATAAATCCCAGAAAAATATACGCATTCTTTTTGCTTTCGTAGGAAATAATTGCGCATTATTACTTTCTGCCTTTGAAGAAAAAGATAATAAAAAAATGAGCCAGGATAGCTATAGAAAGCATATTCCTCTGGCTCAAAAACGTCTTAAGGAGGTTATTGCTGATGACTGACATCAGAAACCTGCCCGATGCATGGGAAGTGGCTGAGCATCTGGGTGGTAAAGAAGCACATGCAAAAGAAGAGTTGTACAATATTTACTATAAAATTTCGATTGCGCTGTTTGAATATCGCATTAAACATGGTTTATCGCAAAAAAAGCTGGCGGAAAAATTAGGTGTAACGCAGCCTATGATTGCAAAGTTGGAAAGTGGTGACTATAACTATACAATCGAACAGCTCTGGAAGATTGCTGGGAAACTTGAATTTAAATTTAATATTGAATTTAAGGAAGACGTCCAGGAAATTTCCGTTATTTCCAGCCCGGGTGTAAGGGATGATGCAGTTGAATATTCCTGGGAAGAATTGGCGGTGGGATCATGAACAGCAATGAAGTCTTGGCTGATTTTCAATTTTTAGGCAGCAGGGTTGGCGGGATGCAATTGGAAACCAGGCGTATCAATGCAAGAGGCCAGGCAGAATTATTTTTTGATTTTGATTACAAAGTAAGCGAAATAGAAGAAGACAGTTGCTTTCGCGGCAGCCTCAGCTTCATAGTCCAGGTTAAGGCGAAAGTTAAAAACAGGATTCTTTACAAGATTAATTTAGAGATGGAAGGCATCTTTGCAGGCAGCACTGAAAAACTATCCCGTGAAAAATTTAAACAAATGTTGGAAATAAACGGGTTGATCACTTTATTGCATATTTCCAGGGCTTACCTGATCAGTGTCACAGCTCAATCTGGTATTCAACCGCCATTGCGGATACCAATGGTTAATGTATTGAAAATGCGTGAAAATAAAAACAAATAATAAAGATAAAGAGGCCTGCAAGCCTCTTTATCTTTGAACATCATCATAAAACTATTTATATTTCTTAAGTCAAAGGCACAATACTATCTCAAACATAACCGCTGAGACTGAATCATTCAATTTAATTAGTTCCTTAACTCTCTGTGTTTCTGGCTGCTGTTTTCCCTTTTGCTTCAGCGATCACTTTCATTGATTCTGCTATTGATTCATGGGCTCTCATTGCTCTCCAGGCAGCGATTATAAAAAATACTGCCGCTGCGATGCTTCCAAAAATTAAGACCATATAAAAGATTAAGAGAACGATACTGAATCCCTGTGCCATCATCATATTCACCTCACCCCATTCCTTTCTTTTACGATTCTTTAAAAGGTAAGTACATTCCTGCACATTCAAGTATCAAGTATTTTTATCCGGTTCATCAGGGAACATCCTGCCTCCATGCAGTCC
>JAAZFJ010000185.1 GCA_012511795.1 Syntrophomonadaceae bacterium | reverse complement strand
TGAATTTTAAACGATTACTAAAACCGATACTTGTAATATTAGCAATATTAATACTGACTTTATCCGTTAGTGCTGGTGATTTATTTTCCACTTACGAACAGCGAATTAAGGTTACTGTAGACCATACTAAAATAGATGCTGATTTGAGTTGGTTTCCTGTTACGGTCTTTCTGGGTAATTATGGAGATATTGATGTTGGGACAGAGGCGATTGATAGGAGTTATTCTAGTTCAGCTAATTATACGTATATAAACAAAGACAACCCTGCAAATGCTTCTGGAAAAATAACTTCTGTAGAAATTTTCGCAGAAACAAGTATAACAGGGGCAATAGTTGCTACTTTTTACCAACCAGACCCAACAGGTTATCCAAATAACTTAACTGCTCGTGATAGCTATGAAATTGGAAGTATTACCGCAGGAAGTAAACAGACCTTTGTTGTTGATTTAGACATAGAAGAAGGGGATTATTTAGGGATTTATTATTCTTCTGGAACTATCTCTTCTGGAGAAGGAATATTTAGTGCAGCGTGGAGAATAAATGGAGATTACACAGATTGTAATAATGAAGAATTTACATACTTAAGCCAAGTGATTATTTCCCTTTACGCCACAGGCTTTGAAAAATCACAGGGTGCAGAAGTCTTTACCGAGTTTGACGCAGATGAGGATTTTGACAGGATAGCCTTCACAAGCTCTGACGGTGAAACACAACTATACGCTGATTGTGAATTATTTGATGACAGCGAACAAAAGGCAATCTACCATGTCAGTAAAACAGGCTGGACTGTTTCCTCAAGTTCGGATACAAAAATCTATATCTATTATGATAAAACCGCTGGGCATAACACAACCTACATCTCGAAATCAGGTGGTATTGCTGCACAATCGGTCTGGGACGGAAGTTTCGAAGCTGTGTATCACATGGCTGATAATCCAGATTCTATTGATGTTGGTAGTCCTGCAATCAACAGGGGGTATAATGCTGGCATAGGGAAAACATATATAGTCAAAGAAAATCCTGCCAATGCAAGTGGAGTAATAACACAAGTCCAATTATATTTTTATACCAGTGCGACAAATGTAAAAGTATTTACCTGCTCTGCTGATGGAAACTATATTACATCGAGAGATGTGGAAATTATAGGTTCCGTTGGCACTGGTTTACAGAAATTTAATGTCAGTCTTAATATAGAGGCAGGGGATTACATTGGATATTATGCAGAAACAGGAAACCTTAGATTGGCAGGTAGTGGTGAAGGATATGCCGGAATATGGGAATTAGGTGGAGATAATACTGATTGCAATAATGTAGAATTTTCCTCTCTATCAGGGCGTACTTTGAGTTTATATGGAATGACGGTGGATATTATCGACTCTACCTCCAACGCTAATCACGGCGACAAAAAAGACTCTGCAGAACCCACCGAAGCCACAGGAAAAGTAGGGCAGGGGCAGGATTTTGACGGTAGTGATGATTATATTGATGTAAGTGCAGATACTTCTATCAATATTGCCAATGATGTAACATTGTCTGTTTTGTTTAAACTCGATAACAACAGAACAAGTGCTACTGCTGGACTTGAAAACCTTTTAAATAAATATGGAAACTATGCTTTTGAGTTTCCCAGTAGTGATGGTGCTTTACAATATGCCTATTATGATGGTTATATTGGTTCTTGGCAAAGATATAAAAGTGATAAAGTATCATGGGACGCAAAAACTTATTTTCTTGCTAATTTAGTGCATGACACTACTGCGAATAAGGATTATTTCTATGTTGACGGAAGCCTTGACGTGGAAAGGGCTGATTCCTCTACTACAACCAATACAACTTACGAACTAAATATAGGACATCATAACAAAACTAATTTTATAGAAGGTTTAATAGATGAGATAAGGATAAGCTCAACCAACCGAAGTGCAGCATGGATTGCCGCAACCTATGATTCCCTTTGGGATACGCTATTGACTTATGGTGCAGAGGAAACAGGTGGCAGTGAGCCTGAAAGCTCAAGCAATATATTATTTATCTTTTCTAATTTTTGAGGTGATTAAATGAAACGATTATTATTTATCCTGTTAGTGTTTACAGTGCTGATTGCCTGTAACAGCGTAGTACCTGAACCGCCACCGCCACCTGACCCGATATACAGGGCTTTGTTTGTGGGTGTGAGTGATTATATATATTCAACGGGGCTTGACCTTAATTCTCCTGCTGGCAATACCTATAAACTGCAAAAACTGTTTCAGAATGGCAAAAGGGAATTTGAGAGTATTACACGGCTTACTAATCACGATGCTACCAAACAGGCAATCCTGGACTCTATACAGGCTTGTTTCGGTGATGCTGATGATGATGATGTAAGCTATTTCTATTTCATGGGGCATGGTTCGGGCAGTTATGAAAATTATCCCTCAATACTACCTGCTGATTACAACTATACCTTTTCGACATACTTGACCGTCCACGAGCTTGAACAGGCATTAAGTAATATAAAAGGTACGAAAGTCGTACTATTGGAAACCTGTCATGCCGGTAACTTTATCGAACGGCACAGGCTTGATTTTAACCAAGCTGTTATAGATGTGTTTAGTGGCAAGTTAGACACGATAAATAAGGAAGGCTATCAGGTTTTATGTAGTTCCGCAGGTGATGAATACTCTTATGACAGCACTTTGGGGTCATTCTTTTGCCGATACTTAATTCAAGTCTGTGAAGGGCTGACCGCTGATGATAATGATGACAGGGTTATAGATATGACCGAAATATAT
>JAAZFJ010000184.1 GCA_012511795.1 Syntrophomonadaceae bacterium | reverse complement strand
GCACGATGATTCTTGCAGATCGTTTTCAATGTTAAGTACGAATATTACTGATAAAATGTTACACTACTATCATTTTATTTAAAACAGGTGCACTAAACTAAATTTTAATGAACTTTCCCAGCGATTATCCTTTTCTATGAAAAAGTGTGAGACAGGATCCCATCTCACACTTAAACTTATTATCTCATTTATAATTAAAGCATACTCCTAATACTTGGTCTGCACCTCTACTATATTGCCTCCATAATATTTCTCCCGCAGTTTAGGCTTCTCAATTTTGCCGGTAGGATTACGGGGTATATTATCAAAGATGATTTTACGCGGTCTTTTATATCGGGGCAGTGATTCACAGTAGTTCCTTATTTCCCCTTCAGTACAATGGTAATCAGGTTTCACTTCGATGATCGCAGCAGTGATTTCCCCAACCCGTCGGTCAGGCAGGCCGATGACTGCCACATCCTTTATAGCTTCATGCCTATGAAGGAAGTCTTCTATTTGAACCGGATAAATATTTTCACCGCCGCAAATTATAACATCTTTTTTCCGGTCAACCAGGAATATAAAACCGTCTTCATCAATGCGAGCCATATCTCCGGTAAAAAGCCAGCCTTCTTTTAAAATGGCATCAGTAGCTGCCGGGTCATTAAAATAACATTTCATTAGACCAGGGCCTCTTACAATCAGTTCACCTACTTCCCCCTGGGTAACAGGACTGCCGTTCTCATCTGCAATTTCTACTTCCCAGCCAAAACCAGGTTTCCCGATTGCCCCTACCTTGTGAATGTTCTCTACTCCCAAGTGTACACATCCTGGGCCGATTGATTCACTTAAACCATAATTAGTATCGTATTGATGATGGGGAAAATATTTTTTCCAGCGTTGAATGAGGCTGAGCGGGACCGGCTGGGCACCGATATGCATAAGCCGCCACTGGCTAAGCTCATAATCTTCCAGTTTCATTTCTCCCCGTTCGATGGCATCCAGTATATCTTGAGCCCAGGGGACCAGCAGCCAGACGATGGTTACCTTTTCTTGAGATACTGCTTTGAGTATCCAATCAGGCCTGACCCCGCGCAGCAATACTGCTTTACTTCCTGATATCAAACTGCCGAACCAGTGCATCTTGGCTCCCGTATGATAAAGGGGTGGAATACACAAGAAATTGTCCTCTCTGGTTTGTCCATGGTGATTTTGCTCAGTTTCACAGGAAGATATCAAACTCCGATGTCTATGCAGGATCGCTTTGGGAAAACCGGTGGTACCGGAAGAAAAATAAATTGCTGCATCATCTTCTTCGGTAATGTCTATTTCCGGAGCCTGAACTGAGCAACCAGCGGTAAGTTCGCATAAATCTTCAGCAAATGCCGGACAGTTTTCACCAACAAACAAACGAAGTTTCACATCAGGTATGCGACCTGATATTTCTTCTATTCTTTCAATGAATTCCGGGCCAAAGACTAATACATCAACTTCTGCCAAATCAAGGCAGTATTTTATCTCATCGGCAGAATAGCGATAATTTAAAGGTACAGTTATCGCACCTGTTTTGAGAACTCCAAAATAAATTGGCAGCCATTCCAGGCAATTCATCAATAAAATCGCTACCTGATCACCTTTTTTGAGCCCTCTGCTTAACAGCAGATTGGCAAATTGGTTGGCCTGGTTATCAAAATCTTGCCAGGTAATTACCCGCCGAAACAGTGGTGCCGGATTTGATTCCACCAACTCGAATTCCCGCCAGGTTTTATTTAGTTCCTGGAGTTCAGGACTGATTTCTACTAAACTGATTTCATCACCATATAAAGCGGCATTGCGGGAAAGTAATTCTGTTATGAGCATAATCGCCTATTCCTCCTCAGCAAACATATCCTACAAATTATAACACTTATCCTTGTTACTATAATTTTTTTTGTTGGTTTTTTAAATATTTCAAAGCTGTTATATTTGACCTTTTGTGTCGGTTGACAATGATTTCTCCACAACGGTTTTAATTTGCCTGCCAATTCCTCATTAACCATATTCAGGACTGATTCATAAAATATGGTATACCTAAAACAAAGGAGAGATGACTATGTCAGGAATAACTTCCAGTGAATTTGTACAGGAGTCTCTTGATATCAACCTGTTTTTTCTGCGCATCATGAAGGAACATTCATTCTTCCTTGAAGCAGCATTTGTACCGAAAAACAAAGACTTGATAGAACGAGCCGACAAATTCAGAAATATTTTTGAAGATCTTTTAGAGGAGGCTGCAAAATTAGCTGATTGCAATGTAAGTAAAGCTGTTCTTAAATCAGGTGAAATAGTAACCGATAAGACTATTGAAGCTGAAGAAAAGACTGAATTCTTATCGGGTATCCCCTTTAATACTTGTTTTACCCGAAGAGAAAAGATGTTGAGCCCCGGGCCGGGAGATCCGGAACTTGCCCGGAAGGTAGAAGAATTTAATGAACGGGTGATTGATGCAACCAAAGGTCTAATAAACCTTAAAACTGAAGTCCTTGAAGGTATGCTGGACTGCAAGCTGTTTACCTGGAATTTCCCTCTTCTCATCGAGCATATAAGGCGCGAAGCCCGCTTCTTCGTTGATCATCTGCGAAGATTGCAAATGAGAAAAGCCATGGATCCAGCCGAGGAAATTATTAATGAAAAAGTATTCTGGGATCGAATCATGGCAGAACACTCTTTGTTTATTGCTCACCTGCTAGATCCTACAGAAACTGACTTGATTATGACCGCAGAAAATTTCGCCCAGAGGTTTTTCAAATTAGAATGCCGGGCCAAGTTTGTAAAGAACAAGGATCTTTGTATACCAAAGCAGTTGATGAGAGATGAAATCAAGGCTGCCGGAGAAATTAGAGAATTCAAGAATACCGCCAACGAACTTATTCTGGACTGCCAGATCAGATCTATCATAATACCATTGCTGGCTGACCATGTGCTGAGGGAAGCAAACCACTTCTTCAGACTGTTGACCCATAGTAAAGTCCG
>JAAZFJ010000183.1 GCA_012511795.1 Syntrophomonadaceae bacterium | reverse complement strand
GCGTACATTGCCAGGTCGGCATTTTTGATCAATGTATCGGCATCCTCCCCGTCTGCAGGGTATATGGCAATACCTGCGCTGGCAGTGAGGAAAAATTCCTGGCCTTTCACATTAAACGATCGGGAAAAGGTATCCATGATTCTATCGGCAATGCCTGGTATATCTTCTTCCTGTTCCAGATTATTAAACTGAATTAAAAATTCATCGCCTCCGAAGCGGGACAGGTTGTCAGAAGGGCGCAGAACCCCGGAAAGCCTGGAGGTCAGCACTTTCAGGATCTCGTCTCCGCCATCATGGCCTACGGTGTCATTAACGTTTTTAAAGGAGTCCAGATCAATAAACATCACCGCCAGCAGATTTTTGTTCTGCCTGGTCAGATTAATTTCTTTTTCCAGCTGGGCTTTAAATGACAAACGATTGGGCAGTCCGGTCAGATTATCAAAATATGCCATATAGCTGATTTCTCTTTCAGCTTCCGCTTTTAACAGTGCATCAGACAAAAGATTGGCAAGGATCCTTAACATTTCCCGGTGGTCTTTCCGCCAGTTCCTGACCTCTTTGGTTGAAGCAAAGAACAGACAGCCTGGCATATCGCCTTTTACTCCAGCTGTGATGGCCAGCAGCGACTTGATATTATTCTGCCTGAAAAGTGCCTTTTCTTTCGCAGCTTCAGGCGGCAGCATATCCACATCCGGGATTTGCAGGACTTCTTTTTTCTGCAGAGAGCCGGTCCACCAGGGGAATTCATGGCTGTTCAACTCCGGAAGCACACCAGCTTCATCTTCCATATCTTCACTATACCATCGCCGGGTTGGCAGAATGGCCGATGAACTGATGTAAACAGCGTAGTCCAGTTTCAAATATTCCCCGCATATTTTCAACATGGCATTGATTTTTTCTTCCAGGTTAAATTCGGTCACTTTTACGAACTCTGCAGAAATAAGGGAGACTACCTTCTGGAAGCTGATCTGTGCTTCGCTTTCTTCAAGACGCTGCATATATAAGCGGTTAATATGAAAGGTAAGCCATATGGCGATGGCAAAAAGGCCGATCCTTACCATATGATCTGCAGAATTCACCTGCACATCTGCAATTGGTACTGTGACCCATATCCATATGAGGGTAAACAGGATAGAAGCACTTACCCACAGCAGCATGTGACGCTTGTAGATCGCCGACATAATTAAAAAAAGAAACGGGAAAGCCCAAATGGTAACCCCGGCTATTTCCTTAAACCATAAGATAACAATAGGGATGGAGACACATATCATCAGCATAAAGACGGTTTCGTGGATCTGCTTCCGGGGCGGAAACCGATGTACAAGTAGAAAAATGATCCCGTATATAAATAGAAAAGCGCTGAACAGCAGTACTGACTGAAGAGGTAACTGATAAATAAAATAGCGGGCTGCAAAATTCAGCATGCTGCCTGATAAAAAGGCCATTGAAATAACTTGGTAAAATACGGCCAGATTGACCTCGTCAGGGCTGGTCTCTGCGCCATTTTTCTCAGGCCTCAAAAAACCATATTTGTTGATATAGTAAATGATAACTGAAACCGGCAGCAGAACGGTCAGTGAACCTATCTGGGGCAGGTTTAACTGCTGATTCAGGCGGCTGATTATGTCGGTTATGGTTCCTGCGGCTATCACAAAAACAAAAGATAAAATTAACCAGTGAGCCCGCTTTTTCTTTCCGGCATCCGCCGTCTTATGTCCCCAGTTCCAAAGCATCCATACGGCGATGATTGCATACCCAGCATAATAAATATTAAAAAACCAGTCCCACAAATTGTTGGAGGAAATATTGATCCAGCCGGCGGTAGTATATACCAGGTTATACTGGCCGCTGGCAAGTCCACCATGAAGTCCGAAGACAAAAACGGTTACCGCACCAGGCAGATAAAGCAGGAAATAAAGCCATTTTTTCTTAAACAAGCCGCCTCTTTCCGTCAGGAGCATGAGGCTGTGCAGCAGGATCGAAAACAGAGGTCCCCAGCCTGCTGCCGCCAGGCGGCGCCAAAAGTAAGCAGTTTCATAGTCCGGCGCGCAATTGGCAATGGAATAACCAAATGTCCATAAGCCAAGGGAAATGCATAGAACAGATAACAAACGGTTCAGCGGGCTTTTGGTGTTAAGAAAAAGAACATAGATGGCCAGCATAACATACACGCAGCAGGTTATAAAAAATATTAATGAAAACAGACAAGCTAAAGTCATGATTAGGCTCCCTTGCGCAAGTATCCCGTGAATTTGGTCATACAAAGAATTAAAAAGCAAATCAGTAAGAAGTTTATGACTTACGTCTCAAAGGCGTTAATCAGCAAATTATTTTTAAAATAACAAAATTCCCTGAACTAAATAATGAGCTCCACCCCGATGCAATGTAGAATAATAAAAGAATTTATAGAATTATAGCTTAATTAATTCTCGAAAATGGGAAATTTGTCCTCTATTTATATTAAATAATTAAGTATTATCTGAAAAATTAATATATTACCTATGGAAAAAAGCAAAAATAATAACAGGTCGCCCATCAGTGAAGAACCAGGGGGTTTCCCCACGGTGTAACAGGGACATTTTTTAAACAGAAAGGGAAGAAAAATATGTCTATATTTGACTATGAAAAACCGAAGGGTAAATATGGAAAATAAAGTATAATAAGTATAACAATAATTGTGTCAAATCATCTCTTTAAAGAAACATACCGCGAAAAGCATTTTGCTAAACTTCCTGCTCTATTTGCATGAAACACCCTGAAAAATGATAATTCTGACCGATGATAAAACCTTTTTCCCCGGACTTCATTTGCATTGAGATACCTTGAAATCGAACCCCCGGTACTTGATGAATAGTGTTAAATAATTTTCCTGATATATAAAAAACAAGTTCTGGAATTTTATCCGGATAAGTATCTATTAAGAAGAGCTGGCTTTCTTTTGGACAGGGTCTCTGTACCCAGTGTGCCGTTTTCAGAACATGTTTAAAAAAGTCAGTCTTGATTTCTATTTGACACAAAGAGGGGGTTGGGATCTAAAAGAACTTTCAAATGGATGGAAAGTATTTTGATAATGGAGGTTATGCTTATGGCTGGAATTGTTTCATTCGGTGCGTATATTCCGTATAACCGGCTGGATCGCAAGCTGATCAGGCAGGAATATGGAGGTGCAGTACCCAGCGGGGAAAAAGCGGTGGCCAATTTTGATGAAGACAGCCTGACCATGGCAGTTGCAGCGGCCCTGGACTGTGCCAGGGGATTTGATACGGCATCCCTGGACCGGGTCTATTATGCCACCACTTCGCCTCCCTATGAGGAAAAGTCCAGTTCCACAGTGATCGCAGGCACGCTGGACATGAGAAAAGACATAAAGACCATGGATGTGGTGGGCTCCCTTCGCTCCTGTTCCGCCAGCATGCTGGCAGCCCTTGATGCTGCTGAAAAGGGCGAGCAGGTCATGGTGGCCATCAGTGACATGAGAAGAGGAGCGGCCAACGGCCAGTTTGAAAATATCCTGGGCGACGGTGCCGCTGCCTTTATCTTCGGCAATACAGACGTGATCGCTGAAGTACTGGGGACCCACAGTGTCAGTGTAGAGTTTACTGATACCTGGCGCTCGGAAAGCTTCCCTTACTTAAGAAACTGGGAGGAAAGATTCGGCAGTACCCAGGCATATGTTCCCTTTACCGCAGAAGCAGGCCTGGGAGTCCTGGAGAAGACCGGGCTGAAGCCCGAAGATTTAGCCAAAGTGGTGGTCTACGGCTTTAAGGATAAAGACGGTCAGAAGGTCCTGCGGAAGCTGGGTTTCGGCTTCGGAGGCGGACCGCTGCAGAGCAATATGATCAAGATGATCGGCAATACCGGTGCAGCCTGTGCACCCATGGCCCTGGCGGCAGCCCTTGAGGAAGCCAAACCGGGAGATAAGATCTTATTTATCAGCTACGGGGAAGGCAGTGATGCCATGGTATTCGAAGTGACCGATGCCATTTTAAACTTACCGCCCCGCCGCGGTGTCAAAGGACATCTGGAGAGCAAGAAAACCAATATGACCTACGGTCAGTATCTAATCTGGAAGGAAATGGTGGAAATCGAGCCTCCCCGCAGGCCGGCTGCCATCAGGCCGTCACTTCCCGACCGCTGGCGGAACCAGAAAAAGATTTTAGGCTTTTACGGGTCCAAATGCACGGAATGCGGAACCCCGCAGTTCCCAGGATCCCGGGTTTGTATCAACTGCAAAGCCATAGACAAGTATGAAGATTACCGTTTCTTCGGTAAAAAAGGTGTGATAGCTACCTATACCATCGATTACCTGGCTGCCACTCCCGATCCTCCCACCATCATGGCTGTGGTCGATTATGAGGGCGGAGGCCGCTTTGTCTGTC
>JAAZFJ010000001.1 GCA_012511795.1 Syntrophomonadaceae bacterium | reverse complement strand
TGGTTACGGCTTGTTTGGCAAGCTGTTGGCCTTTTAATATCTGGTGGAAACCAACTGATGCAGCTAATAACATAAAGATTCCTAAAAAGCTAAACATGACAATTAAAATTCGATTACGTATATTGGCCTGCAAAATAAAACCCCCCAAGGTGTTTTTATACAGCATTGACCACTGGGGGATTCATTATTCTTTTATTCCTTTATTTCCAACGGAAAAGGAAGATTTTTCAGGATCATTTCCAGTTCCGGGATTGTATCTGCAGTTCCTCTGATTATGACTAAACCATTACGACTAATGGTAGAAACGATTCCAAGATTTTCATATGCTTCTATGATTTTAGTAAGAAAATCGATATATTGCGGCGCAACTTCAGCTTTGATCTCGCTATTGATCGTATTTCATCCTCCTTCTTAATATACTGTAAGGAGGAATCTCCTGTTTCAGCGGGAGGAGCACTAATTGCTGGGGATGACGGGCTCTGTCTATTTCCTGCATATCAATGTCATAGAGGTGCTGAAGATCCAAATCAACAGTACTGCCATCAGGAAGCAGCAACTCAAGATTTTCCCCAGGCCCGAAATTCGCACGTTGTTCTACTTCAGCCATCTGGATTTCGCCTCTGTAGTTTCTGACGATACCGCAAAAATGGTCACGCCCCGGCATCTTTTCTCCATTTATAGCCTGTATCAGTTCTGATTCTCCTTCAATAAAGCCGTTGGTAAAGGGCCTTGTGGCAGTCTTTCTTAATTCGTTCATCCACGTTTTCAATTGCTCAGACGTGTAAGCTTTTTTGTTTTCAAGATACGTATCAATAGCATTTCTGTAAACCCGTGCCACACTAGCAATATATAAAGGACTCTTCATTCTGCCTTCCACCTTGAAGGCATCAACTCCTGCTTCAATAAGTTGAGGAATAAATTCTATCAGGCAAAGGTCACGGGAATTAAGTATATAACTTCCCCGTTCATCTTCATCGATGGGATAGTATTCATCCGGCCTCTTTTCTTCCACCAATGAATAACGATATCGGCATGGGTGGGCACATGCACCCAGATTAGCGCTTCGTCCGGTCATATAGTGCGATAACAGGCAGCGTCCCGAATAACTGACACACATGGCGCCATGTACAAAAACCTCGATCTCAATGCCCGTTTTCATTTTTATGTCAGCGATTTCATCAATGTTTAATTCTCTGGCCAGAACGATCCTTTTCGCGCCCAGTTCCCGGTAAAAAGCCGCGGTTTCATAATTGGTGACATTGGCCTGGGTACTGATCGTAATAGGTAAGTCAGATGCATATTTTTGGGCCAGGCGCAAAACCCCTAAATCAGATATGATCAATCCATCCACCTGCAGTGCTGCCAGTCGTTCCAAATATGACGGCATAGCGGCCAGATCATTATTGTGAGCAATGATATTGACTGCTGTGATCACTTTTTTATGTAGTGGGCGGGCAAAACTCAAACCTTCCTGTATTTCCTCCAGAGTAAAGTTCCCTGCATAAGCTCGCAGGCTGAACTCTTTCCCGCCTATATAAACAGAATCAGCACCAAAAGAAAGCGCTGTTCTCAGTTTCTCTCCGTCACCAGCCGGTAACAGAAGCTCAGGTTGGGGCATATTTTCCTCCGTTAATTGTTATATTTGCTGATTGCCTGCAGGTGTTCATTAAAATTTTTGGTGAACTCATGTGTACCATCCCCCCGGGAAACATAATAAAAGTAGGAATGCTTTTCCGGATTTAAAGCAGCCTTGATGGAATCTTTGCCAGGTGCCGCAATAGGCCCTGGGGGCAAGCCCACGTGCTTGTATGTATTATAAGGTGAATCGA
>JAAZFJ010000182.1 GCA_012511795.1 Syntrophomonadaceae bacterium | reverse complement strand
GCTGGAGGGGGTTCGAAACCTCCTCTTTTTTTGTATATAGCTAAGGGCAGTTTATCCCCTTAATACTATGTGCAGGAGGTTTCAGAGTGAAAGAGATAACTATTTTTAATTATGAAGGAAACAAGGTCAGAACAGTTATGAAAAAAGGCAGTCCTTGGTGGGTACTTAAGGATGTCTGTGCAGTGCTTAATATCTCAAAATATCGAGATACAGCAGAAAGATTAGATGCAGATGAAAGGGAGCCGGTTAGAGTGGACACCCCTGGAGGACCACAAGAGATGATCTGTGTCAATGAAAGTGGCTTATACAATCTAATTATCAGATCAGACAAACCGGAAGCTAAAAAGTTTAAAAGATGGATAACTCATGAGGTTCTCCCCACCATTAGAAAACATGGATTGTATGCCACAGACGAACTCTTAGATAATCCAGACTTTTTAATTAAAGCCTTGCAGGAACTAAAAAGTACAAGAGCTAGAAATACAGAGCTTGCCACTACAATTAGTATTCAAAAACAACAGATTGCAGAAATGGAGCCTAAAGCCAGTTACTACGATGTGGTGCTTAATTGTAAGGATGCAGTTTCCATCACGACCATTGCAAAAGATTATGGAAAGTCTGGTCGCTGGTTTAATGAATATCTCCACAATCTAGGTGTTCAATTTCGCCAAGGTAAGATTTGGCTTTTATATCAAAAGTACGCTTGCCACGGGTATACCACAACAAAAACCCATACCTACTCTTGGAAAGATGGGTCAGTGCATTCAAAGGTCCACACCTACTGGACTCAAAAAGGCCGCTTATTTATATATGAACTTTTAAAGGCTCAAGGCCTATTGCCTCTTATTGAGCAGGCTTCAGATCTTGAGGTGATGTGATTATGGACAAATACAACGCAGAAGGATATCTAGACCTTACAGCAGCAGAAGCCATAGCAAATGTTATGAAAGAAGAAAAAGCCAAGAAAGTTCCCCAGCTTATTTATGTGTGTTCACCTTATTCTGGAAATGTGGAATTTAATAGCTCCCGTGCAAGAGGATACAGTTTATTTGTAACCACTAAAGGACATGTACCTTTAGCACCCCACCTTCTTTTCCCTCAGTTTTTAGATGAAGAAGATAAAGAGCAGCGAGAACAGGGCTTGTCCTATGCTTTGTTTTTACTTGAGAAATGTAATGAACTATGGGTGTTTGGGAGAAAAATCACTGAGGGCATGTCACGAGAAATAAAAAATGCAAAAAGAAGCAAGATTCCAATTAAATATTTTAATGAGCGATGCATAGAGGAGGTTACAAGATGAAGGAATTTACTTTATTTACAGCAGACTGTACAGGCAATCTTTCAAATTGCATCTATCCTCATAAAATCCTTATTAAAGATGAAAGTTCCTTTAAAAATGCGATTAAGTACGACCATGTAACTGCTGAGTATAAAGACAACTACCGCAGCAATTCGAATTTCATCAGCGCAGATAATTTGGTTCTTGATTGCGACAATGACCATTCAGATGAGATAAAAGATTGGGTTAGCTCACTTGATCTTGCCATGGCCTTTCCAGGAGTTTCTTATGTGGTGGCCTATAGTAGAAACCATATGAAAGAGAAAGGAAATAAATCTCCTCGGCCAAGATTTCACGTCTATTTTCCAATTCCAAGGCTAAGGGATAAGGATGAGTATGCAATTTTAAAGCACAGAATTGTTTCAGCTTTTCCTTACTTTGATACCAATGCCCT
>JAAZFJ010000181.1 GCA_012511795.1 Syntrophomonadaceae bacterium | reverse complement strand
TGAAAGGCTCCAGCAGATGGCTGGGTGTGGCTCCATTTGTTTTTACTCCTTCAGAATTAGCAAAGCTGGCTATGGTAATGTTTCTGGCTAAAAGTCTTTCCCTTAACCTGGACAGAATAAAAATTTTTAAGGAAGGGCTCTTGCCGTATTTATGCTTGCTGGCTTTAGTCTGCGGACTCATTATGGTGCAGCCTGATTTAGGAACATCGGTAGCCATTGCCGGTGCCTTCTTTCTTATGCTGGTGATTGCTGGTGCCAATATGATGCACATGGGTGCTTTAGCGTTAACAGGCTTGGCAGCATTAGGAGCAGCAATTTATGTTGCACCCTATCGAATGGAGAGATGGTATGCCTTTTTGGACCCCTGGGCATATGCCAGTGACGAAGGTTTTCAGACTATTCAGTCATTATATGCTTTGGGATCAGGAGGGCTATTTGGTATGGGTCTGGGCAGAAGCAGGCAGAAGTTTTTCTATTTGCCCGAGCAGTATACTGATTTTGTCTATGCCATTCTGGGAGAAGAATTAGGATTTATTGGAGCCTTTACAGTTTTAACGCTTTTCTTGCTTTTTGCCTGGCGTGGATTTAAGATTGCCCTGAATGCTCCTGACATATTTGGGAACCTTCTGGCAGCAGGTATTACCGTTATGATAGTTCTTCAGGCAGCCATTAATATAGGAGTTGTGTCAGGGTTATTGCCGGTAACAGGCATCACCTTGCCATTTATTAGTTATGGGGGTACATCACTTATATTTACCATGGCGGGAGTTGGTCTTCTCCTGAATGTTTCCCGCTACAGTAATAACAGATAGGGGGAAAAAATGAAAATCATACTTACCGGCGGCGGTACAGGAGGACATATTTATCCTGCCCTGGCCATAGCTACCGAGCTTAAGGAAAAAGTTTCTGGTGTTGATATATTGTATGTAGGCACGGCAAAAGGACTCGAAAGCAGCATTGTACCTAAAGCAGGCTTGAATTTTAAAACCATCGATATAAGCGGTTTAGATAGAAGCTCAATGCTGAAAGCCACGAAAGCAGTTGCCCGATTCCCGCTGAGTTTTTACCAGGCATGGGATATCTTGCGCAGTTTCGAACCCGATATCGTAATAGGTACGGGAGGATATGTATCGTTTCCTGTGGTCTATATTGCATCGATCCTGGGCTGCAAAACAGTTATTCATGAACAAAATGCTATGCCAGGTCTTGCCAATCGTCATCTGGCTAAAAGAGTTGATCATACTCTCTTGACTTTCGCAGAAGCAGAAAAGTATTTGGATGCCAAAGCTATTACAGTAACCGGCCTGCCTGTGCGTAAACAGATCATGCAGGTAGACAGAGAAGCAGCCCGTAAAAAACTTGATCTGAGCGTTGGTTTGTTTACTTTTATTGCATTTGGCGGCAGCAGGGGCGCAGCAAGTATAAATAATGCCATGCTGGATCTGATCAAAAGACGAAAAGTAGATGAGATACAGATTATTTGGATCACCGGGGAAGATAATTATCAGGATATCATGGAAAAGTTAAACGAACAACCAGCCAAACAAAGCAATAGAATCAAAATTTATCCGTACATGTATAATATCGAAGAAGCTCTGGCAATTGCTGATTTAGCCATTTGCAGAGCCGGAGCCAGTACTATAAGTGAATTAACTATGCTGGGGTTACCAGCAATATTTATTCCTTATCCATATGCAGCAGACAATCATCAGGAAAAGAATGCCCGGGCACTGGTTGAAAAGAAAGCTGCTGAAATGGTTATTGATGAGTTTTTAGATGGGGATACTTTATTTGAAAGAATGGAAAAGATTCGCCGGGACAAAACTAAATTAAAGAAAATGAGTGAAAACATGCAAAGAGAAGCTAAGCCCGACGCTATAGAAAAGATCATGCAGGTCATATTGAGCTAGCCTGTTTAAGCTTAAAATTCGGACGAGCTGTTCTTAGCAGGTGTAACCACTATTGTTAATTATGCATACTATACTGTAACTGACCTGATAAGGAGATGAGAAAATGACCGCCAACTCGATAAAATGGATTCATATGGTGGGAATAGCTGGCGCAGGAATGAGCGGTATTGCTAAAGTTTTACTGGAACAGGGTAAAAAGGTCAGCGGTTCAGATTTACAGTATTCCAATACTGTTGAAAACCTTAAACAGCAAGGAATAACTATTTACAAAGGGCATTCTGCATCGAATATGCAGTCAGGAATTGACCTGGTGGTATACTCCTCAGCAGTTCCGCTGGATAACGAAGAAGTCAAATGGGCTATAAAAAATAATATTCCTGTTCTTAAGAGAGGGGAAATGCTAGCACATTTGGTCAATCACAAAAAAACCATTGCGGTTGCTGGTGCCCACGGCAAAACAACAACAACAGCCATGGTTTACTCAATTCTGGAAGCCTGTGGGTCAGACCCTTCATTTATCGTAGGGGGAGAATTGCAGGAATCCAGTGTAAATGCCCAGCTGGGCAAAGGTGATTTTTTTGTTGTGGAAGCCGATGAAAGTGATGCTACCTTCCTGGAATTAAAACCATATATTGCTGTAATAACCAATATTGAAGATGATCATCTGGATTTTTATAAATCCGTTGAGAATTTAAAAAAAGCGTTCAGACAATTTGCGGATAGTACTGACCGGGATGGTTTTGCTCTGCTTTATGGAGGCGACGAGTATAATCGTTATATTAAAAGTTGCATCAGTGCAAGAGTGATTCTTTATGGTGAAGATGAAAAATGCGATTACTATTTTAAAAATTGGTTAACCACTGGAAACGGCTCAAAATTTGATGTGTATCATAAAAATGACTATTTAGGTAAAGTGGAAATATCAGTCCCTGGCAAACATAATGCCTGCAATGCTCTGGCAGCAATAGCCATCGCCTGGGAAAACGATCTTCCTTTTTCCGGTATAAAAAAGGGCATTAAGAATTATTCAGGGATGAAAAGAAGATTTCAAATCATTGGAATGAATGAAAAGTTTTCCGTGGTAGATGATTATGCCCATCATCCTACGGAAATTAAGGCGACCATTGAGGCTGCCAGGAATTATCATCCCAATGGACGGATCATTGTGATTTTTCAACCCCACCGTTATTCACGGACCCAGCTGTTAGGCAAGCAGTTGGGAGAGGCGTTTAATCAAGTAGATAAAGTAATCATTTCCGAAATATATTCTGCAGGTGAAAAACCGTTGCCTGGAATAACTGGAGAATTAGTTTATAAAGCAGCCGTGGAGAAAGGATACCCAGCAGTCTATATCCCTGCTGTGCAAGATATTGAAGATTATCTCATCGATAATATTCAGGAAAAAGATTTGATCATTACCATGGGTGCCGGTGACATATGGAAGTTAGGCCCCAGCTTGCTTCACAAAACAAGCCATTAAGTATGTAAGCTTTAAAATGGTGGAGGTGCTCTTTTGGAGAAATTACTGGTAAGGGGATATAAGCCCCTTAAAGGCCAGGTAAGAATAAGCGGTTCTAAAAACGCCATACTCCCGATTATGGCTGCCAGTGTTTTGTCTTCTGGAGAAATCATCTTGAATGGTGTTCCTGATTTGGAAGATATAAAAGTAATGTCTGAAATGTTGGAAATATTAGGAGCGAAGATTCATCGTCAAAATGATGTGTTGACCATCAATTGTACTGACATTAAATCATGTGAAGTGCCCGAGCATATTTCTCGTAAGATGAGAGCCTCCAATCTGGTGATGGGTGCTTTGCTAGCCCGTTTTGGCAAGGCCAGGGTCGCATATCCGGGCGGATGTGCTATTGGTTCACGGCCCATGGACTTGCATTTAAAAGGATTTCGCAACCTTGGCTATGAAATAACTGAAGAATTCGGCTATATGCAGGGAAGAGCAATAAATGCCGAAGGAAAAGAAATCATGCTTGATTTTCCAAGTGTTGGCGCAACCGAGAATATTATCATGGCAGCTACTCTCATACCTGGAACAACAATAATCCGGAATGCTGCTCGTGAACCGGAAATTATCGATTTGCAAAATTTTCTTAATCGCATGGGCGCAAAAATCAGAGGTGCCGGATTAGACAGCATTCGTATCGAAGGTGTGACCCGCCTGGGGGGAGTTGAGCACACAGTAATACCAGACAGGATTGAAGCAGGTACATTCATGGCAGCAGCAGCAATCACCAGGGGAGATGTATACATTGAAAATGTTGTCCATGAGCATATTCAGCCTACCATTGCCAAGCTAAGAGAGACTGGAGCAGAAATCATCCTTACCAATTGCGGGATCAGAATTATAGGCAACAGGAAGATGCGTTCAACTGATATAAAAACCATGCCTTATCCAGGTTTTCCAACTGATATGCAGCCGCAATTCATGGCTTTATTATCTACAGTTAAAGGAACCAGTATACTGGTAGAAACGATTTTTGAAAATCGATTTATGCATGTTCCTGAGCTAAGGCGCATGGGAGCAGATATAAAAATCGAAGGCAGAGTTGCTATTATAAAAGGAAAGAATCGTTTAGAAGGTGCTGCCGTTGAGGCAACCGACCTGCGTGCCGGAGCTGCACTTATTCTGGCAGGATTGTTTTCGGAGGGTGAGACAAAGATAAGCCGTCTGGAACATATTGAACGCGGTTATGATAACATCCATTTAAAATTGAAAACCCTGGGTGCAGATATCACTAAAGGAAATATTTAACACCCTCATCTCTTTAATCTCCACTTTTTAAATAATGATTTTGCTGTAGTTTTTTGCTATAATTGTCACATAATTTCGGGGGATAGGAGAGTTTTTAGAATGAAAAAAAACTTTTTTGGTAAGTTATTTCGTTTTGCCCTCGTATTATCTTTAATACTGGTTTGCATATACATGTTTTTGAACAGTGCCTTTTTTTCTGTTGATAAAATTACTTATACAGGTTTAAATCGATTAAAAGAAGCTGAAATGAAGCAATTATGCAAATTCACCACAGGAACCAATATATTCAGGCTGGATTCCGAATTCTATGCGAAAGATTATGCTGTGCATCCAATGATAAAAGAAGTATCAATCATAAAACACATTCCCCGCCACATAGAAGTCAACATTACTGAAAG
The DNA here is from genome assembly GCA_012511795.1 of Syntrophomonadaceae bacterium. GTDB lineage: Bacteria > Bacillota > Syntrophomonadia > Syntrophomonadales > Syntrophomonadaceae > UBA1368. The sequence goes on along the minus strand of JAAZFJ010000181.1, from coordinate 5,780 downwards.
AGTGGCCTGGGCAGTCATGCCTTATAAAAGTAAGTTTTTATTGATCGATGACGAAGGAGTTTGTATCGATCAGGCAGTACAATTGGAGCAGCTTGAATATCCCATTATAACCTTGGATAAAATGCCGGAGAATGTATATCTGGGACAACCAGTGAATTCCCAGGGAGTCACTGTCGTTAAAAAAGTGTGGGACCAGCTTAATGATGCTGCCAAGAATAACAGTTCAGATTTCCATTATATAACGGAAAAAGAAGAGCTGATTATCTATACCACACGAGGTACTGAAGTCCGGTTTGGCAATTTGGACAGATTGGATGAGAAAGCTGCCTTTCTTACCCAATTGATTAAAATTGAAGATGACATGCAAAATGAAGGAAGGGAAGTATTGCAATATATAGACCTTCGATTTAAAGGGCAACCAGTTATAAAAGTACAAGAATAATTAGGGTGAAAGGTGATCGTAAATGAGAAACAAAGGGGCCCAGCTATCAATTGCAATTGTTTGTATTGTATTAGGGATCATGCTGGCCGTACAATTTAAAACAACAGACCGCTATCAAAACAGTGTTTCTACAACCAGGACAGAGGAATTGACCCAGGCACTAAACAGTGTCACTGAAGAAAGAGATGTTCTGGCCGAAGAAGTTATTTCTTTGCGGGAAAAACTGGATAATGCACGTAAAACTGACCAGGCTATGGCTGATTTACAGGAAGAGGTAGAAAAGGCGAATCTTTATGCCGCCTTACTCCCGGTTGAAGGACCGGGCATTATCCTGACCATAAACGACAGCAACAGAACCCTGCAAGCTGGTGAAAATGTTAATGCTGATTTGATTCATGATCAGGACTTATTGATCATTGTTAATGAATTGAAAGCATCTGGAGCAGAAGCTATTTCGGTAAACGGGGAAAGAATTGCTGCCATGTCTGAAATCAGGTGTGCCGGCACTACTATCTTAGTTAACTGGAATAAGATAGCACCGCCTTTCACAATTAAGGCTATAGGCAACCCGGACATGCTGGAAAGCGGTATAATGATTAAAAATGGTTATCTGAATTCTTTGAAACTCTATGGATTTCCGATCAATATCTCAAAAGAGGAGCATTTAGAAATACCTGCCTATAATGGGAGAGTTAAGTTTAATTATGGAGCCCCACTGGAAAAAACGGAGAAGGTGGATTAAATTATGTGGTTATTGGTATTGTTTTGTTTACTCCTGGGTCTCTTGATAGGATTTCAAATGCCGGTACTGTTTCCTTTGGTATTCGCAAAATATATGTCAATTGCCGTATTGGCAGCTTTAGACTCGGTTTTTGGCGGCATCAGAGCTTATATGGAAGATGGATTCGACAATACGATTTTTATTACTGGATTTATCACGAATACACTATTGGCTGGCGGTCTGGCTTACCTGGGAGATCAATTGGGAGTGGAACTATATCTGGCTGCGGTAGTAGTTTTTGGTGTGAGATTGTTCCAAAACCTAGCGATAATTCGTCGATATCTATTGAAAAAATACTAAACAAAATTACTGTTATTTAAAGGGAAACCGAAGCTGTTTGTGGTATAAAAGGATAGAGCTTATTTCTTAAGGAGTGTGCGATTATTAATAAAAGAAATATAGTCGTTAGTCTTGATATAGGCACCAATACCATAAAAGCTGCACTGGCTGAGGTTTTACCCGGCCATGATATAAATATCTTGGGTGTGGCCCACGTACCATCACTGGGTATACGTAAAGGCAGCATCGTTGATATAGAAAATGCAGCGAAAGCAATTGATGAATGCCTAAATAATTTAGAAAAGCTCACCGGGATTGAAATACATAATGCATTAGTAGGTTTTTCCGGAGTAAATATATCAATTGTAAATAATCATGCAGTGGTAGCCGTTGGAAACCCCAGTTATGAAATTAACAATGATGATAAAGAAAGAGTTTTGCTGTCTGCCCGTAATATAGGGATTCCGCCAGACAAAGCTATTATTCATACCATTGAAAGACAATATATTGTTGATGGCTATGATGGCATCAAAGACCCGGTGGGAATGATTGGCGGCAGGCTTGAATGTGAAGTAGCCATTATTTTAGCTGCTGTTTCCGCCATTCAAAATATTAAACGAAGTACAGCCAGAATCAATCTTAATCTTGAGGGAGTCATTTATAATCCTCTCCTTGCTTCTGAAGCCGTTCTGCTTCGCAATGAAAAGGAGATGGGAGTAGCATTGGTGGATATAGGAGCAGGCACCACAACTGTTTCATTCTTCGAGAAAGGCAGTATTCTATATTCTTCTGTGATTCCGGTAGGCGGCGAATATGTTACTAAAGATTTGGCAATTGTTTTACGAACTTCTTTGGAAGAAGCAGATAAACTTAAAATAAAAGAAGGGGTTGCCAGTCCTGAGATGGCGGATCAGGAGAAAATGGTGGATATCCGAAACATACAGGGACGTGATTTAAGACAGGTTTCTCAGGAAGTAATTGCAGATATTATCTCTGCCAGGGTTGTTGAGATGATGGAAATGGTATATGCTGAACTTAACCATTTTGGCTGTCTGGACAGGATATTTGCAGGAATTGTTCTAACCGGAGGAGGAGCTAATTTAACAGGTATGGTTCAATTTGCTGAAGAATATTTACATATTCCTGTACGATTAGGCAGCCCCGATAATGTCAGGGGAATATCCACAGATTTCAATAAACCAGAAAATGCAGCAGTATTAGGAGGAATTATTTTTTCAGCCCAGTTTGTGGAGTCAGTTTATGAGGATAAATCAAATATATCAGGGATAATACAAAAAATAGCCTATTGGCTTAAAGATTTATTCAGATAGGGACGGAGGAGATTTAATAATGCCATTAGATTTTGATGTAGATATGCAGCAGTTTGCCGATATCAAGGTTATCGGTATTGGGGGAGGCGGAAATAATGCAATAAACCGCATGATTGAAGCCGGTGTAAAAGGAATAGAATTTATCGCAGTAAATACAGACGCGCAGGCATTATTTCTTTCAAAAGCAGAAAAAAAGATCCAAGCTGGAGAAAAACTGACCAAAGGTTTAGGGGCTGGTGCTGACCCTGAAATAGGCAGAAAAGCTGCTGAAGAAAATGCAGATGAAATAAGAAAAGCATTGCAGGGAGCAGATATGGTGTTTGTCACTGCCGGCATGGGCGGCGGGACTGGAACCGGGGGAGCAGCGATCATTGCCAGAATCGCTAAAGAACTTGGGGCACTTACGGTTGGTGTAGTGACCAAACCTTTTTCTTTCGAAGGTCGTAAAAGAAATCATAATGCAGAACAGGGAATTCAGTCCTTACGCGAAGAAGTTGACAGTCTGATTACCATTCCTAATGATCGTTTACTGCAAGTGGTGGACAAACATACGGCTTTTAACGATGCTTTTAAAATAGCTGATGATATTCTCCGTCAAGGTGTACAGGGAATCTCCGATTTAATCGCTGTCCCGGGCCTGATCAATTGTGACTTTGCAGATGTTCAAACCATTATGCAGAATACTGGTTCTGCCTTAATGGGAATAGGCCGTTCCAGTGGTGAAAACCGGGCCGCAGAAGCGGCACGTTTGGCTATCTCCAGTCCGTTGCTGGAAACCTCTATAGAAGGAGCCCAGGGTGTACTGTTTAATATTACCGGAGGCAGTGACCTGACTTTATTCGAGATCAATGAAGCAGCAGAAATTATTCATACTGCAGCCGACGAGGAAGCCAATATTATTTTCGGTGCTAATATTGACGAAAACCTTAGTGATGAAGTGAGAGTAACAGTTATTGCAACTGGATTTAGGAGTGCTTCTGTAAAGCCCCTGCAAGAAAAGAAAAGGGTAAAGGGAGTGGAATCACCTCCTCCTTTCCTGGATAAAAATGATCTGGAAATACCACCTTTCTTAAGACGCAAATAAATGTGGATTTCAGAACCGATCATCTTAGATGGTCGGTTCTTTGTTTTTTATTGGATAAAATAAACAGCCTTACTGCCATCAAACTACAAATTATGAAATGAACTGATTGGTATAATTTAGAATACATTGCGCAAAGTATTTTATCATATTTATTAAAATATATTTAGTTGAATATATAAGGCTGAACCGGGTGATTGTTTTGACCGGCCATAAAGTCTATGCTGATTTGACACTGATCATTAATCTGCTTATGGATGCTGTAATTCTCTGGGCTGCTGCCAAGCTGGCCGGGTTTAAGTTTTCCTATACCAGAATATTTTTTACTGCAATGCTGGGGGCAATATACGCAGTAGGGTACCTGTTTTACCCAATGAATATTTTCTATAGTTTTCCTTTAAAAATAATATTTTCATGTTTTTTGATTTTGCTGGCTTTTTATCCCCAAAGTTGGAAAGATTTAAAAAGAGCTTTTCAGTATTTTTATCTGATCAACTTTATTGCTGCCGGTGCCATTACAGGTTTTGCTTCCCTGACAGCGGGAATGAAACATATAAATAATATATCCATTTTATGGCTTTTGATGGGGGTAATAATTGTTATTGGGTTAGGCAAGTGGGGGCAAAAATACCTGGTGAACAGGATCATTCCGCAATTGCTTAACTATATGGTGGAAATCAAGTTTAATGGTCATCAATGCTCAGGAAGCGGTTTTCTTGACACAGGCAATATGCTGCGGGACCCCTTGACCAACCGTCCGGTATTGATTGCGGAATATGCATGGCTGAAGAATTTCCTGCCCCTTGATTTAATAGAATTTTTTGAAACAGGATCCAGTGAAACAGAAATTTTGTCATTTGCCGCCAACAGTACCTGGGCAGATCGAGTAAGGGTCATACCATTCAGCTCTATTGGCCGTCACAATGGCCTATTGCTGGGATTCCGTGCTGATGAAATTAATGTAAGCCTTGGGGACAGAAACATCTGCCATAAAAATCTTATTGTGGCAGTTTATCGGAGTAAACTTTGTCAGGATGGGCATTATCAGATGCTGGTACCTGCAGAAATATTGCAAAGCGGATAGGGGGATTCATATGAAAAAAATCTGGAAGTTTTTTAAGAATTGGCGTTTACATTTAGCCCGTTTGATTATAAAGATTAAAATTGCGGATTATATTCATTATATTGGCTCCACTGAAGTCCTGCCACCTCCTCTGCGTGAAAGGGAAGAACATGATTTAATAACCAGGCTTGATCAGGGAGATATGGCTGTAAAAGCAACCTTGATTGAGCACAATCTCAGATTGGTAGTTTACATAGCAAAAAAATTTGAAAACACGGGGATAAACATCGAAGATTTGGTTTCCATCGGTACCATCGGATTAATTAAGGCAGTAAATACCTTTGAACCTAAAAAGAATATAAAGCTGGCTACATATGCTTCTCGGTGCATAGAGAATGAAATCCTCATGTATTTAAGGCGAAACCTAAAAAACCGGGTGGAAGTATCTTTAGACGAACCTTTGAATGTTGACTGGGATGGAAATGAATTATTGCTCTCCGATGTGCTGGGCACCGAAGGAGATATGATCTATAAAAAAATCGAAGGAGAAGTAGAAAAAAATCTATTATGGCAGGCAATGCATAAGCTTAATGCCAGAGAAAAGACTATCGTTCAGCTGCGCTTTGGACTCTCCGACGGCAATGAAAAGACTCAGAAAGAAGTAGCAGACATACTGGGAATATCACAATCTTATATATCACGTCTGGAAAAGAGGATTTTAAAAAGACTGCAAAGAGAAATAAGAAAAATAGAATAGTAATCCAAAAATAAATTAAGTCCTCTTTGGAGGGCTTTATTTTTAG
>JAAZFJ010000180.1 GCA_012511795.1 Syntrophomonadaceae bacterium | reverse complement strand
TCGGGGATAGCTCTAAGAAGCCTGTTCGTGGGCGTCGGATGAGCGAAACTCAAATCACGGACTGCGCTCGGAGAAACTCTTCTGGTCTTTCTTTCGGACGGGGGTTCGACTCCCCCCGCCTCCACCATAAACTCTTTAAAATAGGCGTATGTGGCATGTTAATTGAGTTTTTCGGTGATTTAATAAATAAAATATCAATTTGAATTTTCTAGGTAGATATATAGAAACCTGATTTAATTTATAAATCAGGTTTTTTGCTTTTTTCATATCAATAGAAAGAAGCGACAACAAACATGGAAGGTATTGAGAAAAGAACAACATCAGGTGATAAGTAAGGATTATTGAGACCCCGATATTATATTGGACTCTGGCCGATTTCCCAAGAACAGCCGGCCAATTTTTATCGAAATACATAATAACTACAACAGTTAATAGAATATAAAAAGTATTGAAACGATGAGGAAGGAGGCACATTATGAAACGAATCTTTGCCATTTTATCGTTAACATTGATGCTGGTTTTATCTCTAGACGCTGGTGCAGTGTCTGCTGCCAGCGGACCCAACCTAGTGCAAAACGGAGATTTTGGAACCGCGGATTTCTACTGGATGGTTTACCAGACAATGACCAACGGTGAAGTTACTGGTGTTACTAATGAAAGAATAATACCCGGGCCCTCGGGGTGGTATTCACCCGGCTTCTTTGATTTCCCTTATACCAGTTTTAGTGTCGGGCACAAGAATTGGGAAGGATTTATTTTGTGGGAGGGTGGCGGAATTAGCCAAAATATCACTGCACCGGCCGGTTCCTGGGAGGCCTTTGTTAACGTAACAGTTTATAGGAAATCTAATGATATGCGGGCTATGAATACTAGCGGGCCAAAATTCGAACTACTTGTCGATGGTGTAGTTGTAGGAACTTATTCCATTCCAAAATTTGAACATACTGGATATTCGGATACAATAACTGCGGCTGGTAGTTTTGAGTCTGGCGGCTCACATGAGGTGGGCATAAGGATAACCTATTGGGGGCAGCCGTTATGGGCAGAAGAACTTGTTGATAACATTATACTATCCATGGCCAGTATAAATGCGCAGATAGATATCAAGCCCGGTGAATCTGTCAACAGTATTAACATTGGGAGCAAAGGCGTGGTACCGGTGGCGATCTTGGGCTCCGCTAACTTTGATGCTTCCACCGTAGACCAGACAACTGTATCGCTTGAGGGAGCTGCGGCAAGACTGAAGGGCAAAAGCGGAGACACCGGCTTGCTTCGGGATATTAACGGTGACGGTTATCTGGACCTGATGGTGCAGGTAAACACTCAAGACCTTGGGCTGAACACGGGCGCGGTGACGGCTACTCTGACGGCGTACACCTTTGCTGGAGTTCCGATTTCTGGCAGCGACTCAATCAATATTGTGCCATAGCCAGTGTAGTCGTTTCCTTGTCCGTCCGGACTGAATACTCGTCCATTATCCGAACCGGCGCTATTTATGTGATGGTGCGAGGAGCGCAAGGCAGGTATTATACTTAAAGAAATCGAAGCCCTTAAACAAAAAGCTGAATGAATATAAATCAGACAGCGAAAAGCTAATCCTCCAGAATTAACTGGCAGAATGGAATTGGAAATATGAAATTCAAAGAGAGGCGCGGCTTGGGTCTTATAAACGCTGATTTGCTTGCAAGAAACCAACATTGAACCAATAAAATTTCCGTTACCTATGTTAAGTAGCGAGATATCCCCATTTTTATAGTAATTTGGAGTAGAAGAAAAATTTTGAACCAGGATTTTTTTCTACTTCATCTTTTAATCAAACTTTCCTCTCTATAATGCATCTATATTTGATCCAGCCTTTTTGCAGGAGCAGTGACGAGGAGTACCGGATATAAATTTGATGGCTGAATTAATAGCTACACTTAAAACCAGCACCACTATAAAACAAAAGGTATCGTTACTGCCCTTTATTTTTGTGCCCGCACCAAGTACCAATTTTTCAGAAAACTTTATTATGGTAGGTAAAAAGGAGAATAATTATAGAATAATGCTTTTTTATCTCCACTTTAATTTTACCATAATAAAAACATGTAATATAGACTGTTTGTATCTCATAGGAATCCATATAATATCACCATGAGCCTTGGATGATAGTTGTTATAGATGGAACCGAAAGGAGAAAGGGCTGATTTGATACATCAGGCTGAATCTTCCCGGTAATTCATAAATGAGGCTGCTGCAGTTTATTTTGGAGGTAAATTAATGAGTTCCTTTGTACTCAGTTTCGAAGATATTGACCAAACGAAACTCATGGTTGTTGGGGGTAAGGGAGCGAACCTGGGGGAACTTTTCAAAATCGATGGGATAACAGTACCGGATGGCTTTTATGTTTCTGCTGAAGCCTTTAAAAGAATTATCGGGGAAACGCCATCGATCAACGAATTACTCGGCCAGTTATCACTTCTTAAGGTGGGAGACCGGGAAAAAATTCGTGAGCTTGGCGGTAAGATCCGCAGGGCTATCGAAGAGAATGTCATCCCTGAAGATATTAGGGAAGAGATCACCCGCTGCCTCTTCAGGTTCGGTGAGAAAGATGCCTATGCCGTAAGGTCCAGCGCAACGGCAGAGGATTTACCGACAGCCTCCTTTGCCGGTCAATACGATACTTATTTAAATATCATCGGAAAAGAAGCAATCATAAAGCATATCAGCAAGTGCTGGGCATCGCTGTTTACTGAGAGGGCAGTAATTTACCGCCTGCAAAATGGCTTCGACCATCGGAGAGTCCACCTGGCTGTGGTCGTTCAGAAGATGGTTTTCCCCCAGGCAGCAGGAGTTTTGTTTACTGCCGATCCTGTCACTTCCAACAGGAAAGTGTTAACTATTGATGCCTGCTTCGGACTTGGTGAGGCTCTGGTCTCCGGTCTGGTGAATGCGGATAACTATAAAGTGCGTAACGGAAAGATTATCGATAAGAAGATCAAGAAGCTTGCTGTTTATGCCATGAATGATGGGGGTACGAAAGAACAGGAGATTGATCCTGAACTGCAGAATCAGCAGGTGCTTACTGATGAGCAGATTTTAAAGCTTGAAAGCCTGGCCAGAAAGATCGAGGCACATTTCGGCTGTCCCCAGGATATCGAATGGTGTCTGGCTGATGATACTTTTTCTATTGTCCAGAGTCGGCCGATCACTGCTTTATACCCCATCCCTGAAGCCAATGACGGGGAGAATCACGTCTATGTATCTGTCGGTCATCAACAAATGATGACGGACCCCATGAAACCATTGGGAATGTCTTTTTACCTGTTAACTACTCCCGCTCCCATGCGTAAAGCCGGCGGAAGGTTGTTTGTTGATATCACACGTCATCTGGCTTCACCTGACGGTGGGAAAATGATCATAAAAACTCTTGGCGGGTCCGATCCGCTCATCAAAGACGCCCTAATGACCATAGTAAAGCGGAAAGATTTTATTAAATCGTCACCGGATGGTGAAAAAGTTCAAAGTCGCATTAACGACAATAAAGTTATGTCATGGGGTTACCTGTCACGATTCGAAAACGATCCGGCCATCGTTCCTGATCTGATCAAGCATAGTCAAACATCGATAGAAGAGTTAAAGCAAAACATCCAGGCGAAATCAGGAACGGAGTTATTTGATTTTATCCTGGAAGATATATCTCGATTAAAGGAGATGATGTTTACTCAAAGTTTGGAGCTGATTATGGCTGCAATGTATGCTTCATCATGGATCAACAAAAAAATGATGAAGTGGTTAGGTGAGAAAAATGCAGCTGACACACTTTCCAGGTCTGTACCAAACAATATTACTTCGGAGATGGGTCTGGAGCTAATGAGTGTCGCAGATATGATCCGCCCTTATCCGGAAGTAATTGAATATTTACAACATGTAAAAGATGAACACTTTTTAGATGAACTGATGAAGTTTGAAGGGGGACAGGAAACCAGGGACGCGATCAATCGTTTTCTGAATAAATACGGAATGAGATGTGTCGGGGAAATAGATATTACCAAAACCCGTTGGATCGAAAAACCAGCTGCACTTATCCCCATGATCCTCAGCAACATCAGAAAATTTGAGCCTGATGCCGGCCAGCGGAAATTTGAGCAAGGGCGGCTGGAAGCTTTGAAAAAAGAACAAGAGTTATTAGAGCGGTTGAAGCAGCTACCGGATGGTAAACGAAAAGCCAGAGAGACAAAACGAATGATCGACTTGATCCGAAATCTCAGCGGTTATCGCGAGTATCCAAAATACAGCATGGTCAATCGCTACTTCGTTTATAAAGAGGCCTTGCTGAAAGAAGCCGAGCAACTGGTACAAGCAGGCATTATTCATGAAAAAGAAGATATTTACTATCTTACTTTTGAAGAGCTTCGCGAAGTGGGACGCACCAATAAACTGGATTACCGAATCATAAGCCAGCGAAAAGACGAGTACAAATACTATGTAAAACTAACTCCCCCGCGTGTTATCACCTCTGATGGTGAAATCATTGCAGGCCGGTATAAACGAGAAAATCTCCCCACCCAAGCTATTGCAGGTCTGCCTGTTTCTTCCGGAATCATAGAGGGGCGTGCACGTGTCATCTTAAGCATGGAAGAGGCTGATCTGGAAGAGGGAGATATATTGGTTACCACCTTTACTGACCCCAGCTGGACACCCTTGTTTGTATTAATTAAAGGCCTGGTCACCGAAGTTGGCGGACTAATGACCCATGGAGCAGTGATCGCACGTGAATATGGCTTGCCGGCAGTCGTGGGAGTAGAAAATGCTGTCAAACTGATCAAAGATGGACAAAGGATCCGGGTAAATGGGACGGAAGGTTATGTAGAGATCTTATAAAGGGGAAGAAGTTGTCTTTCTCCGGGACTTTTTTTAAGAAAGTCAACATACCCTGTTTCATAGCTTTGCAGGCCTATCATGATGCGGATATGCCTATTCAGGTACAATTAAAAAAGGAACTACCCCCTTTAAAGTATCTTCTCTCTTAACAAAACAACTATAACCAAGCTACTATGCTTTAAAACAGAATGCAAAGCAATTTTTATAATAATTTCTAAACTGAGTAGATAACAGTATAATCAATGAAATCAGAATTAGTGCAAACTATATGTGTATGACCGCCTCCACCATGTAAATCCACAACTGGTATAGTTGTTTAACTGATATAGATATAAATATCATATGATTCTATTAAACAAATGACATTTTGTGACTCAGGAACATTGTTCTCACTTTCAAATTATTTGAAACGGAGAACAATTTTTTTATTTGGTCTCAAGTAGGATTTGGAGTAGTGTTTACATTCGGTCGTTGCCAAATATCTTATCAATCCAGAGTATCCCTTTACCATGCGATAAAACTTTACCGTTAATCAGGATGAGGCTTTTTCTGCAGTAAGCAGATTGGCTTGACGCTCGATACGTCTTTCTTTGGCTGTTATACAGCACCATAATATATAATTATATACCATATATAATTTATTTCACAGTATTATATTATATATATTACGTAGTATAATGATTGTAGAAGTTAATGGCGGAATTCATTTTTGTTAGGAGGTTATATCATGTCAGACAAGCCAGTTGTTATTATTGGAGGTGGCAACGCAGGTCTTTCTGCGGCCTATCAATTACACAAGGCGGGTATTCCCTATGTTTTGCTTGAGTCAACCAATCGTTACGGTGGTCGTGTGCGATACAGGCAGAGTGGGGACATCATCTACAATGGTGGTGCGGCTTTCACTGAACCTCAATGGGAAACGACGTTCGAGTATCTGCACGAGTTCGGGCTCGATGATCGCGTCTTTGAACCGCCGGTGAAGATCTATGGTCTCTACCTAAACGGGAAACTAAAGTATTTTGAGGATTCAGGCAATCTATTCAAGTCTTTGTTGCAGGTGAAAGGGCTTCCGGTGAATTTGATTACCCAGGGTGCTAAGTTCATTCCTAATCTTTTGAAGGCCATGTCGATTGTTGGCGAAGGCCAAGATTTCTCTCGACTAGGTGAAGTGTCTCGTCAGACCACACGTGAGTGGGTGACGAAGAACGGTGGACCTGAAATCGCTGACAAGCTGCTTGGTCCAATGCTTGGCACAATGACGCTCGCCCGCAGTTGTGATGTTAGTGCTGCTCATCCTATCGCTCTCATGAAACTGATGAAAGGCATGTATGGCATCATTGGTGGACTGAAGCTCATTAACGAACATATTTATGAAGTCATTAAAGACAATGTGCGTTTGAATTCGCCTGTCGAAGAGGTTCTCATCGAGGACGACAGGATTATGGGTGTGAAACTCGCCGATGGTGAAACCATCGATACGGATTGTGTGGTTTGCTGCACGGATGCCGTTGATGCCCTGAATTTGATGCCGCGTCTTCCGCAGAACATGAAGGATGCACTTGCTACTTGCACTTACAGCAAGACCTGGCACTACGTGTTTTATGTACCGGAGAAGCCGTTTCCGGATGGTTTCCTGGCCACTTTGATCCCCGAGAGCGAAGATGCGT
>JAAZFJ010000179.1 GCA_012511795.1 Syntrophomonadaceae bacterium | reverse complement strand
GAGTGGTAGCTTTCCTTCCAGCTTCTCACGTAGAGGATGGTTATGTTCGCAACCTGGATGAATATATCGGCAAGACTTTTTCATTTAAGATCATCGAATTCAATCGTAATAAGCGCCGGGGATCGCAAATTGTGGTATCCCGCAAGGAATTGGTAGCAGTAGAAAAGGCTCAGCTAAAAGAAGAATTCTGGGGCAGTATCGAAGAAGGTCAGGTACGTACAGGTCGGGTTAAACGCATCGTGGACTATGGTGCCTTTATTGATCTGGGCGGTTACGAAGGACTTTTGCATGTGTCTGAAATGGATCATCGCCGGGTTGAGCATCCTTCCAATATATTAAACGAAGGCGACGAACTGGATGTTTTCATCTTGGCTCTGGATCGGGACAGGGAACGGGTATCATTGAGCCGTAAACAGCTCTTAAAGAGCCCCTGGGAAATCGTTTTGGAAAAATATCAGGAAGGCGATGTAATTGATGGTACTGTAGTACGCATCGCTCCCTTCGGCGCCTTTGTCGAAGTTGAACCGGGAGTAGACGGTCTGGTTCATATTTCTCATCTGGCCAACCACCGGGTCGAAAAGCCGGAAGACGTAGTTCAGGTAGGTCAGTTAGTAAGGATCAAGATTTTAAGCATTGACCCCGGCGAAAAACGGATTGGTCTTTCCATTAAAGAAGCGGAAGAAGACCTGGAACGCAACGAGCTCGATGAATATCTGGATAACCAGGAATAATAATCTGGCGAGGTGATTTTTATGCCCATTTTTGATTTTGCCTGTCAGGATTGTGGAAAAAAGTTTGACCTCATGATATCTAATCAGGATAAACATAAAGTGAAATGTCCTGAATGCGGTTCCTCACAGCTAAAACAGTTGGTTTCCCTTTTTAGTACCAGTACCGGGGGAAGCAAGGCGGTGCAACCTTCCTGTAGTGCAGGTTGCCCCGCTGCAACTGGTGGCGGTTGAGGAGTACGGATTTAAAGCTGCCGGGGGCAGCTTTTTTTATACAGCAGCCTTGGTTTTTTATAATTAGGAAGGGGAAGGTATGAACGCCAGCGGAGTTGTACTAGCCGGGGGTAGGAGCACTCGCATGAAGTTTAACAAGGCTTTTGCCGAAATTGGCGGGAAGAGCTCCTTGCAGATTATTTTGGATAAATTCAACACGGTCTTTTCAGAAACCATCATTATCAGCAATAACCCCGAACTCTATACCGAAATGAATGATAAGATCTACACCGATGTTTTTCCGAGTCTGGGGCCGGTAGCCGGTATCCATTCTGGTTTGCATAATGCCAGTTGTGACACGGTTTTTGTGCTGGCTTGCGACATGCCCTTTATTGATACACGCTTAATTAGCTTTATGGTGGATCAGCTAGGAGAGTATCAGGCGGTAGTTCCGCAACTGGGTGGGCGCCTGCAGCCTTTGGCAGCGCTTTACAGCCGTAGTTGCCTGCCGGTTTTTGAACGCTGCTTACAAGAGGACAAACTGAAGTTGGTCAGAATTTTTGAAGAATTAGATACACTGATACTTCCGGAAACAGAACTAACCGGGTTTGGCAAGGTTGAGGAAATATTCTTTAATGTAAATGATGCCGCCGCTTTACAAAAAGCCCAGGAAATAGCCGGGAGGTTGTTATAATTCGCAGTACAAGGAAAACTGATCATATCAAAATCGCTGCCGGATTGGCCGATGGACCCTGTAGCACGGGTTTCGAAGATGTTTATCTGGTCAATAATTCTGTACCAGAACTGAGTATAGAAGATATAGACTTGTCCTCATGCTTTTTATCCAAAACCCTTCTTTATCCTCTGGTAATCAACGCTATAACCGGAGGAACCGGTGAAGCCCAGCAGATCAACCGCTCATTGGCTGCCTTGGCCAGAGAGCATGGATTGGCTATGGCGGTAGGCTCACAGACTCTGGCAATCAATGAACCTGAGCTTCGTACTTCTTTTACCGTAGTTCGCGAGGAAAATCCTCAGGGTATTATTCTAGCCAATGTCAGTGCCGCATCATCACTGGAGCAAGCCCTGCAAGCTGTATACATGATTGCAGCGGATGGATTACAGCTGCATTTTAATATTCCGCAGGAACTGGCTATGTCGGAAGGAGACCGTGATTTTTCCGGAGTGATCGAAAACGTGGCCAACTTGGTGGAAAAGTGTCCCGTACCTATAATCGCCAAGGAAGTAGGATTTGGCTTTAGTCAGGAGGCTGCTCAAAGACTCTACGAAGCAGGAGTACGCTGCTTTGACATAGGTGGTATGGGTGGGACTAATTTTGTGGCTATTGAAGACCGACGTCAGGGATTATTTGCTCATGAATTTGATACATGGGGTATACCCACAGCCATGAGCCTGGGTGAAGTTCAGGCTCTAGAGATGAGTGTTAAACTGATAGCAACCGGGGGAATGCGCACGGCTTTGGATGCTGTGAAGGCACTGGCTATGGGAGCTGCCTTAATAGGTATGGCCGGATCATTATTAAAAATAATGGTTACAGAAGGGGATGCTGCCCTGAAACAGTATTTACAGGGATATTTATACCGCTTGAAAGCCGGATTGCTGATGACAGGTTCCTGCAACATAGCGGAACTGCAGCAAAAACCGGTGGTTATTTTAGGAAAAACAGCTCAGTGGCTGACCGCCCGTGGAATCGATGTCAACCATTGGACCAGAAGTTAGCCCACCATTAAAAAAGGCCGCCGTT
>JAAZFJ010000178.1 GCA_012511795.1 Syntrophomonadaceae bacterium | reverse complement strand
TATATAAAAAACACAGGAGGGAAAATCCCCCCTGTTGTTTTTTGCAGTATTTTTTAGATCAAAGATTAACAAAATTTATTGAAATAATCAGCCTGGAAATGCTCTAGCGTAGTTAAAACTGGTGCCGGTGCCGCTTGCCCCAATCCACAAAGACATGCTACAGACATTACGGCTCCTAATTTCTTCAAACGGCCCATTTCTTTTGCATTACCCTGACCAGCTTTAAAATGTTTAAGCATTTCATGCATACGTTTGGTCCCTTCCCGGCAGGGTGTACATTTGCCACAAGATTCATGTTCAAAGAATTTTGTTACCTTTTCGATAACATCAACAATATCCCTGGTTTCATCCATAACAAATACTGCTCCTGAACCTAGGGTAGCACCGATAGCTGCCATCGAATTAAAGTCAATCTGAGTATCCAGCAATGCTTCCGGAATAAATCCCCCCGAGGTTCCGCCAATCTGTACTGCCTTAAACTTTTTGCCGCCGGCTATGCCACCGCCAAAACCATATATAACCTGACGAATTGTAGTATCAGTTGGTACTTCGATAAATATGCGATTATTAATATCTCCTGTTAAAGTCATCACTTTGGTTCCCGGATAGGCCGGGGCACCAATTCCAGCATACCATTCAGCACCTTTTTCCAGAATGACAGGAAGATTCGCAAAAGTCTCGACATTGTTAACAATAGTTGGTTTGCCCCATAATCCGCTGACCGGCGGGAAGGGAGGTTTGTAACGCGGTTCTCCACGCTTACCTTCAATGGATTCGATTAAAGCACTTTCTTCGCCGCATACATAGGCTCCAGCTCCCATTCGTACTTCAATATCAAAATCTTTCAGTACTCCTTTTTCCTTTGCCTGTGAAATAGCTTTGTTGAGGATCTCAACAACATATGGATATTCCCCCCGGCAGTAAATGTATCCCTTATCCGAACCTATGGCATAACCGCAAATAGCCATTCCTTCTAACAGGCTTTGAGGATCATTTTCCATAATGATCCGGTCTTTATAAGTACCAGGCTCACCTTCATCAGCATTACAAACTACAAATTTCTGTTCAGAATCTATACCGTATGAAAATGACCATTTTTGCCCGCAATTAAACCCAGCTCCGCCCCGGCCGCGCAAACCAGAATTTTTCACTTCTTCAATCAGTTCTGGCTGGCTCATGGCTCGAGCTTTTTCCAGTGATTTATAACCGCCGGCATTAATATATTCATCTATATTAAGCGGGTCAATTTTACCGTAATTACGCAAAACAATGCGCATTTCTTCGGCCACACCAATTCCTCCTTTCATTACTATCTGCACCCTTGTAAAATTTCTGGTATCGTCTGGGCTGATACGCCAACATAGGGGGTACTGTTAATGGTAATAACCGGCGTGCCTTGACATTGACCAACGCACTCTGCAAACTCCAGGGTAAATTTGCTGTCTGCAGTAGTTTCACCCATTTTGATCCCCAGTTGGGACTCCAGTGCTGACACTACCTCTGCGGCCCCAGCCACATGACAGGGAGCACTTTCACAAATACGAATTATATAGCGGCCGCGCGGCCCTACTTTAAGATATGAATAAAAGGTCGCAACTCCGTAAGCCTGGGCAGGAGACACTCTGAATGTTTCAGCCGCAACTCTGATAGCATCTTCCGGTATATAGTTATATTCTCTTTGCAGTGCATGATAGGCTTCTATAATCCCCCCGGGTTTATCCTTATAAGCATTGATAATAGTTTTAAAATCTGACATCAGTCTCTCTCACCTCCCAAAGTGCTGATAATTTTCATTTTTATGAGTTATTTGCTTTTTACAAAACATTGCCAACAGGAAATACTAATACGTCTACCTCTTGACCTGCTTCTATGGGCGGGGTCCCCGCCGGCAGGTCAATAAAAGCGTTGCAGTATAACAAAGAGCGAAGCATGCTGGGCTTCTGTCCCGGCAGAACCTCAACATTCCATCCTTTTCCGGTCCACCACAACCGTCCTCGGACCATGCGCCTGGAATTGCTTTTTTTTGCGAAACCGTTAACACAACAGGCGTTGATCCTTTGATATTCAGTTTGCTGACCCAGAAGCCTTTTTATTGCCGGATAGACAAATAAGTGGTAGTTAACTGCACAGGCTGACGGGTTCCCCGACAGCCAAAACAACAAACAGTTACCTTTAAGTGCTGCACCAGTATGACTGCCTGGCTGGAGTTCTACACTCTGATAGAGAATCCGGGCTTCTAAAGCATGCATGATAGCGTCCATGTTGTTTTCACCATTTTCGAAAGTTCCCCCGGTAAAAACAGCTACATCCAGCTGGTTCATCATGCTATGTAATTGAGAAATCATTTTATCCCGCCCGGTAATTCCTCCATAAATAACCGAACTTACTACACCGCCATCCCTGTCGATCAGAGCACTAAGCATCGGCCCGTTACTATCCCTCATCTGACCATTCTGCAGTTTCATTTCTTGACAAATTATGTTTTCGGCCAGACAAACAACTGCTGTTTCTGGTCTTCGTACTGTTTCTACCTGATAGAAGTCATAAGCTGCCAGTAAGGCAACAGCAGCATAATCCAGTTTGGTTCCCGATGGCAGCAACAATTCATCCCGACAAAAATCTTCTCCAGCTTCTTTAATGTTGGTACCTGGTTTAATTTTCTCCAGAATCTTTACCTGCTGCTGATGAGCAAGGGTTTTTTCACCTGGGACTACAGCTACTGTACCTTCAGGCAATATTCCTCCGGTTGGCACTGATACCGCCTGTCCATACTCCAAGCCAAAACAGGGGAAGCTATCCAGCTTAAGTTCAGCAATCAATTTATAACTGCTGCCGATCTTATCAGGACCTTCACCAAGTGCATAGCCATCTACTGCCGACTGAGCTCTGAGCGGCATGTGATACGGCGCATAAACCGGCTTTCGCAAAACTCTGTTAACCGCCTGGTTCAAGGGAACCATCTCGCCTGCCATAGTATCACAATGGTCTGTAAGGATTTGCCTGGCATGTTCCAGGCTGATATTGCTGAACACTTTTGTCCTCCTTAGAACGGTGCCGATTTTCCAAAAGGACATACTGGAAAATGACATATTTTGCATTCCCGGCATAATCCTCCATGACCTAATGCCACTATATCAGCCCGTGATATACGTTCCCCGGCAAAAATCCGGGGCATGATCAGGTCTAAAATAGTAACCCGGTTAAATAGGGCACCGCCTGGTACTCCACAAATAGCTACATGTCCCATATACGCCATCATAAAATGTGAGCCCGGCAGTACCGGAGCACCGCTAAATACTACCTTGGCCCCGCTGTTACATATTGCATTCGGAGTAGCATCATCAGCGTCCACTGACATTCCTCCGGTAACCAGAATCAAGTCAGCTCCTTCGGCAATAAAGTTTTGAATCTCTTTTGCTATAAGTTCTATTTCATCAGGAACAATTGTCTGCCCCATCCACCGGCCTCCAAAGGCATTAATTTTTCGGCGCAGAATATGAGCAAACCCGTCCTTGATCCTGCCGCTGTTTACTTCACTGCCGGTTGTGACTACTCCTACCCACAATGATTTAAAGGGTTTTACTGTTATAAGTGGCATCGGATTTGAAGCCAGGTTTTCAGCTTCCTGAAGCAGACTGCTGTCTATAGCCAGAGGGATAATTCTAGTTCCGGCTACTATCTGGCCTTCGATTACTTCTTGATTATTATGTAGGGTAGCGAAAATGATATCTTCAATATTATTGAGCCATTGCAGCTGGCTTGCCTGAACTTTAAGCAAACCGTTGCATTCCGCTTTCAGGTTCACCCTGCCCTGATTTGGTTCACTAATAGTAACGCCGCTTCCGGATGCAGCTTCGGCCAGACGAAGGGAAGCCTCATCTTCATGGATAAAGTGTTCCATATCTTCCCAGATGTATACGTGTTCTTTCCCTAAACTGAGAAGCTTTTCAATATCCATCTTCGTTATTACATGCCCGCGTTTAAAAGCACGATACTTTTTTTTGCCGGTAACAATGCCGGTGATATCATGGCCGAGAGGCATCCCAACAGCTTCTTCTACCGGAACCTTCCTCATGATGTCCCTCCTATAGTTTTTCTACTTTTACTGCAGCAACCTTATATTCTCCGGTACCGGTTATCGGATCCAAAACATCACTTGTTAATGCATTAGTAGGTGTCGCGGTATGGTGGAACGACATCCAGATCATACCAGGCTGTACTCGCTCTGTAATCTTGATTGCTGATATTACCTCCCCACGGCGGGAAGTAATTTTAACCTTGCTATCCTTATTTAGCCCCAGTTTTTCAGCATCTAGCGGATGGAATTCAGCCATTTCCTTATCCCATATGCTGGCAATGCCAGGGGAATAAGGTGTTGTAACATTATAATGGAATAAAATTCGCCCGGTTGACAGCAGGAATGGGTATTCCTTATCCGGCATTTCTCCAGGCGGAATATGTTCAGATGGCTGGAAAGAACCTAATCCCCGTGTAAACTTTCCGCTATGAAGGAAGGGGGTTCCCGGGTGTTCCACGGTAGGACATGGCCACTGCAAACTGCTATTTTCAAGACGGCCATAGTTAATACCCGCCATTGAAGGTGTTAATGAAGCCATTTCATCCCATATTTCCGAGGGATGATGGTAACTCATAGGATAACCCATATGTGTTGCCATCTGACAGATGGTTTCCCAGTTAGCCTGCCCTGGAATAGGCTCAATTGCTTTACGTACTCTTTGCACACGACGTTCCGTATTGGTAAAAGTACCATCGCATTCAGCAAAACTGGCAGCCGGAAGAATCACATCTGCATATTCTGCTGTTTCAGTAAGAAATAATTCCTGAACGACCAGGAATTCAAGCTTTTCTAAAGCCTCCCGGATATGATTGCTGTTGGGATCAGTTAAGACCGGGTTTTCACCCAGAATGTACATAGCCTTGACTTTCCCCTCATGAGCCGCTTCAAACATTTCCGGTATCTTTAAGCCTAGTTTATTAGGCAGCGCAGTACTCCAGGCTTGTTCATATTTCTGTTGTATATCCGGGTTAGTTACTGCCTGGTAGCCTGGATAAACATTGGGAAGTGCCCCCATGTCGCAGGCTCCTTGAACATTGTTTTGTCCGCGCATCGGGCATACACCAGTTCCCGGGCGGCCAATATGCCCGGTTAACATAGCCAAATTGGCAATGCTCATAACATTCCTGGTACCACAAATGTGCTCAGTTATACCCAAGGTATAGAAAATCATAGCTTTGTCAGTGGTAGCATAAAGCCTGGCTACGGAGTACAAATCTTCTACTGAAATGCCAGCTAATGCAGCGGCTTTTTCAGGAGGATAATTTTCAACAATCGCTTTGAGCTCTTCATAGTTTTCTGTACGCTCTTCAATGAATTTCTTGTCTTCCAGGCCTTCTTTGATAATGATATGCATCATCCCATTAATGAGCGGGATGTCAGTACCTGGTTTGATCTGCAGCCAGTAATCAGCTTCATCGACCAAATCAATCCGGCGCGGGTCACAAACGATCATTTTGGCTCCATTGCGAGCTGCTTGTCTCATTTTGTAACCTATAATAGGATGGGCTTCAGTAGCATTGGTGCCAATAAGCAGCATCAGCTCTGCTTCTTCGGTTATTTCATAAATAGGATTTGTCATCGCACCGCTCCCAAAGGTAGTGGCCAGACCGGCCACCGTAGGCGCATGTCAGGTACGGGCACAATGATCAACATTATTGCTGCCCATATGGGCACGAGTTAACTTTTGCACCAGATAGTTTTCTTCATTGGTACAACGGGCTGAGCTCAGTGCAGCAAAAGAATCCGGTCCGTATTGTTCACGAATCCCGTTAAGTTTGGACGCAATCAGCTGATATGCTTCATCCCAGCCAGCTTCTACAAACTTACCCTCTTTTTTGATCAGAGGACTGGTCAGTCTTTTTTCATTATAAATGAAATCCCAGCCGAATCTTCCTTTTACACATAGCATTTGACCGTTAACAGGGGCCTCAGGTGTGGAAAGAACGCCTATTACTTTGCCGTCTTTTACTGCCAGATCGAAATTACACCCGGTACCGCAAAAGGGGCAGGTAGTACGTACTTTATCGAACTCCCAGCGTCTGGCTTTACCAGACATTGATTTTTCCACCAAAGCTCCGGTGGGACAAACTGCAACACACTGTCCACAGAATACACAATCAGATTCGATATACGGCACATCTCCAGCCGTAGTTGCTTTACGGTTAAAACCCCGATACAAATAGGACAGATTATCCTGTCCGGTCATTTCTTCACAGGCCCGAACACATGCACCACAAAGGATACACTTGTTCATATCGCGGATTATAAACGGATTACTGTCGTCAAGAGGATACTCATGTTTTACCCCTATGTAAGGACTATCCTTCACTCCATACTTATAGCAGTAATCAGCTAATTTGCAAGCGCCCATCTTGTCACAGGTCATACAATCCAACGGATGGTTGGCAACCAAAAGTTCCAGAATAGTTTTTCGTGCTTCTACAACTGCATCGCTTTCAGTTTCAACTACCATGCCATCAGTTGCCGGAGTAACACAGGAAGCCGGTAACAAGCGGTTACCTTTGACTTCCACTAGGCACAAGCGGCATGCCCCCAAACTACTGAGATGAGGATCATAACATAATCTTGGAATCTCAATGCCAGCACTTTCCGCAGCCTGTAAAATAGTACTTCCTACCGGAGCTTCAACCTCCTTTCCGTTAATCGTTAACTTCACCTTAAACAAATCCACCTCTCCCTTCTCGAGTTTTTATAATAAAAAAGCCACCTATAGTAATAGGAGGCTTTTTGAACCCTAAATTCAAAACCTCATAACACAAATACTTTTACTTGTGTTATGATGCGCTCCTTTCCAAAACACGGGAGGCATACCCGTTTCCCGGTATACCCTAACGGTTATATTTCCATGATTCTTTATTTTAGGTAAATATAACTCGGAGCTATTATATTGTTCTAATAAATATCCGAATGTTCTACATTTTTATCTGTTTATTTTCTACACAAAATATTAATTTCCTTTATTTATAGAAAAAAATAATACAATACCTGATAAAATTATAATGAAATTTGAAGTAGATCCAGGACAAATTATGGTTTTCTGGGACCCGAAGTGGATAAGGGGCTTTAAGATAATTCTCCACCGGTACCGGGGAATCAATTATGCAAAAGTGGTAATTATTACTTGCACCTTCATTTAAACTATTAGTTAACACCTCTTTATTACTCTGACCAAGATAATTCTCCCCCTATACGTTACACAATAGTAACTTATAAAGTTTAGTCAAATATATTATTATAGAGGTGGTATATAAATGAATAATTATAAAGTATCTCCCTGGTTGCTGGAAGACTATCAAATGTTGGTCGACTATATGGAAGGTAACACAATAGAGAAAGTATTATCACTTAGCGATACTCATGTAATATTATTAATGAAAGATAATGTGATTATAAAATTCAGCCATCTCGAAGATGAATTGATCTTTGATATCGTACTGCCGCCTGTTTAGTAATTATAAACCATAGTTTATATATAGTAAGGGGATGCTGCATGAATAAAAGAACCAGCTTGTCATTATTTTTTATTTTGCTTTTATTATTGTCACTTCTGTCCGGCTGCGGCCAGGAAGATATCCCGGTAACTGTTGAACCATCTGAATCTCCGCCAATCATGGAACCTAATAAACCGGTGGATGAACCTGAACCTGTTGTCAGTGAAACTGAGCCGCAGCCAGATGTACCTGTACAACAAGCAGAACCTGCAGCTCAGTCTGATTCATGGTATTTTCAGCGAAATGATCAGCATCAAATGCCTTTTGTCGATGAAACCATTAAAAACCGTTTGAATGCTAATAATGCATTCTATTGTATTGAGAATACTGATAACAGGATCTATCTAACCTTTGATGAGGGCTATGAATTAGGTTATACTGGACAAATCCTTGATATATTAAAAGCAAATGATGTGCAAGCCATATTTTTTATAACTGGTCATTATATAGACAGTCAACCAGAACTAGTGAAACGAATGAAACAGGAAGGACACCTGGTGGGCAACCATACTGTAAATCACCCAGATCTGGGGATTGCCGATCTGAAAACCATTGAAGCCGAATTGTTGGGCCTGGATGAAAAATTTGCTTTGCTAACCGGAACGCAAATGGACAAGTACCTGAGACCTCCCATGGGCCTATACAGTGATGCCAGTCTGGCGGCTGTGTCAAATCTGGGCTATTCAACAGTATTTTGGAGTATGGCCTTCAATGATTGGGACCCTAACAAGCAACCGGGAGCAGAATACTCCTATCAGCATGTAATGAAGAACATCCATCCGGGAGCGGTAATTCTTTTACATGCAGTATCTCAGAGCAATACAGAGGCCCTGGACAGGATCATTAAAGATGTAAAATCCGAGGGTTACACTTTTAGTCTTTTTCCATAAACCCGATAGGCTCGGTTAGAAAACTGGGGGTATATATGCGCAGCATTATTAGAAAGCTTGACCGTGAGCTGCTTTTAAACAGTGAAGAATACAACTGTCTGGTGGAACGCCTGAAAATATTACGCCAGCAGTCACCGGATTCTTATCGGCTTTTTTATGACCGTTATGCGCCCGTAATACTGGAAGAATACATACCAGAATTGCCTCTTTTTTCATCTGATCTGGATGATTTTATCAGTTTTTTGTGTTTTAATCCAGAACTGATCGATAATTGGGAAAATAATTTTACCAGTTTTCCCTTGGAACTTCATCCATTTCTGACTTACTTGAAATCTTCCTCTGAAATTCGCTTCAAAAGATGGCTAAATGATCTGCTCCATAGCAGTAAGCCGCTGGAACTCCCGACCAAACGGGAAAAAGAATTGGTTGTAAAGTATGAGGAAGGAAATCCATACAAAGAAACAGGCATTAAAAATCATTTTGACAGGTTATCCCGCTATCCTTTCATAAGCCGCTTGCAGACTTATCGTTATCTTACCCGTTCCAAAGCTGTCAGGGACCGGATAGAATACCTGCGGCCTGACCAACTAGGAGGAATCTTTACAAATAAAGAGAAATCCATATATTATTACATATTCTTGACTGAATCAAATGAACATAAGGCGCGCTATGCCTGTAGCTTTCTCAATCAAATCTTTTATGGCAGTTAGGACGAGTAAATGGAAATGAAGCATAGTTTAATAGATAGAGTCGTTTTAAATAACCAATTATTCAGCCAGTGGACAGAGGAATTGTCCCTGCGCCGCCAGTTAAGAAATTCCGCTCATTCCCCATATAATATTAATGATATAGAAGATGTGGAACTTTTATGGCGGTCACTATATTTTTCCGGACAAAAAGAGGCCTTCTTTTCACAGTTGGCTGAAAATATGCATTTGGCACCTGTTTTGAACTGGCTTACAGCCAATGAAGCAAGACTTATTGAGTTTTTGACTTATCTTCCCGATTATCTGCGCCGAAACATAATGGAAATCAAGAAACTCCAATATCTGCTCAATCTCTACAGTGAAAAACTTAATCATCATTTTACTCCTGTCATCGCTGCTTTGGATACCAGCACTTGTGAGTTGTTAGCAGCCCGCAGCGCAAATCCTCAGTGGAGGAAACTGATTCATAAACACCTTCAATATCTTAAAGAAAAAAAGAATGTAATCTATTACGGTATTGATGAACAAATATACAATTCAACTTTTCCAACTATACAAGGTGACAAAATCGTTCTACTAACAACTGGTATTGAACTCATTCAAATCAGCATGGCAGAAGATATCGAACAGGACCCCCGGTATAATATGATTCTGGGCGCTGCAGATAATTTTTTCAAAGCAGGCATGATCGGAGAAAGCCTTGTTTTACTCATCGAACTCTACAAAAACGTTCCAGTTGAGCTATCCAGAAAAGATGATTATTTATTTAAAAGACAATTCAGCAAACTGTTACGAAATACAGCTGCCATATATAGCTTGATCAACAGGCCGGATGCTGCCGGATATTTTGCTGCCAGCATTTATCAGAACTATTTTCCTTTCTTTTTGCCCGATATCATTACCCAAAAATATCTTCATATATATGCATTGATTAAATATGCCAAAAAATCTACTGCAAATTATGAACTTTATAAAATAGCATACATGGCAGAACAGATTTCTCAAGACCGGGCTGATGAATTTTTACTGTTAAGCAAGTCAGATATCGATCATGGCCTGAATAAAGCAAGACAGGCCGAATTAGAATCACTGGTAGAACAGAAACTGGTTTCCCTGCCTCATGAAGCTTTTGTTTCCATTCAATTACTGCAGCTGTTGATTGAAAGACAACTGGCAGATGCCAGTATGGCTAATTTTCTGCTGAATAAATCACTCTTGTTGTTTCAATGGGTACCTAGTTCACTTTTCATAAATCATTCTTGGCTGGAGAGTGTGGCACCTATGGTAAGTGATGAAAGTCGATATGATGCTGGTAAAATCGTTGAACAGATGGAATTATTCAATCAAAGTGACATATTGGCAGGGGTGGTTCAAAAGTCGGGGCTGTTTAAAAGCAAAGATGCTGCTATACTGCGTCAGCTGGCTGCCGGCAAATTTCTGGGGGTGTTATAATGGATCACGAATCAAAATTTAGTCAGTATACGCAAATATTGGAGGCAATGCTCAACCGGCTGCGCAATGAGATCGATCTTAATACAAATGCTGAATATACTGTGTCTGATTTGGATTCACTGGATGAATATATCCACGCTTTGAATTCCTTTTATTACAAAAGTTTCAATGACTTTTTCTTTCCCCAGTTTGTGAACCTGATGAACAATGAAATTTCCGGCAAATTAAAACTTCGGGGCCAGGAAGACCGTCTGCAGCAAGATATTATTACCATCCTGCAGCGGTATACCAAACTTTATAACCAGGTCAAAACCATTTCTAACCTCTTGTCTGATTCAAGACATGTAATCAACGGCAAGCTGATTGCCGCCACCAGATATCAGTATGCAACTAATGCCGATTTCATCTTTGCCATAAAACAATTGCAGGATAATCTCCAGTTGTTCAAATCATTCAGCCTTGATTTACTGCAATTGGCAGAAGATAAACCATTTATGTCCGCACTACAGCAAATTCCTGATTTCAATGCTCTGACTCAACTGGTCCTGAGAATGGATTTCAATAGTCAAAATGACCTTAAGGAAACAAATGCCTTACTTTCTCATTTTACAAATCTAGGTAATCTCTTGCAGGATAACAGCAGGGAGTTTTGGGGCAATGAAGAAAATGCGGCCGGTTTGGCGGAAAACATTAAACTTAGTGTTGACGAATATAACAGGAAGGCTCCCGTCTCTATTAACCGTTATTATAACAAACATATCAAAAATCAGCTTATGGTCTATGTGCAATTGCTAAGTCCCGGCAGCAAAACAACATCCAAGGCAAGCTTTACACTGGCAAAAAGTTTCAAAGAATGGATTGATTCATTAACAATGATTTTGGAACGCAGTATCTATTACAGTATAAATAATAATAATATGTTGCCATATTTAACTTCGCTCATGTCATTGCCGGCTGAATATGCCCGGGTCCTAAATACCTGGGTCATTGAGTGTTTGGAGGATACCAGTAAATTATATAAAGAATTTTCCGAGGCCAGTAAGCCCGACTTTACTTATTTCTGCCAACAGACGGAAGCAATTATCAATAAGTATTCAGATAAAATTTCCATGACCGATTGGAGAGCATCTTCACCGGACAATAGTCCGTTACCTTACTGGCAAAGACGCTTAAGTCTGGAATTATCTTCTCTTACTTACCTGATGGATTTTATCAAAGGAAAACATCAACATTCCAGCATTCTTATGGACAAGTATCTGGAAGTAGTCAATCTGCTTGACACATATCTTAATCTGCTTTTCAATATCCGGTCAGATTTGGAAAGGCTTTTAGCACCCCGAAATATTTCCCGGGCCTGGAAAGATATCTATATCAGGATCGATCGAATCCCAATGGAAAAGGGCAAAGTTTTTCCCAATGATTATCTTTCTTTGTTACAGGATCACCAGTTCAGAAAAAATATCAGTGAGGCACAAAAAAATACCATCCTCCATGAAGAAGGAGATCTTTTTATCATTAGAGTGGAGAACCAGACGATCTTGGAAGTTCCCAATTTAATACTGGCTGATTAACCGGCTCCAGTTATCTTTTTTTGAAATACAAAACACCATTGTCTGAAATGATACTTAAAACACCAGTATAAAATAAATGATAAAGATGCGACATTGCTTCACCAGTTGCGAATAACTTTTGCCCCCAAGGGAAATCACGCCAGTTTTCATAGGACAGATCCCATTTCATTCGGCTGGCAACTTCAACCCCGTTCATACTGCCTCCGCCCAATATGTCCATTACATTTTCCAGGCGCAGCCGATGGTGCTCTTTTAATTCATTGATACGTCCGCAGCAATCGTGTATTATATCCCGGTGCCCCGGCAGAACGATTTCCACATCAAGTGCAGCAACACGATCCAGACTATTAAGATAACTGCCTAGAACATCTTCACCAAGTTGCCACAAGGTAATATTAGGAGTAATTTTACCTAAAATATGGTCACCTGAAAACAACAATTTTTTCTTTTCGTCATAAAGACATATATGCCCGGGAGTATGGCCGTTGGTCAGCAGGCATTTAAAACAATAGTCCCCCACGTTTATTTCAAGTCCATCAGTTACCATGGTGAACCTGTCAAATAACTCAGGAGCGTATTTATATCCGGGATGCCTTTCAATAGTATCTTCAACACCATCTGCTATCAGCCCGCTCAACTGGAGAAAACTGCTGAACAGGGCCCAATGAGGACTTTGCCTGCTGCCTCCTACAACATAAGCATCCGCCTCATTCATCCAGACTGTGGTTTCAGGTGTAACCAGAAAAGTAAGCAATCCCGCAAGGTCAGAATGCAAGTGAGTGATCAAAAGATCAGTAATTTTCATACTGGCGTTAAGTTCATGTAAAGCTTCTATCATAGCCTGACGAGATTCCTGGCAGTTAAAGCCGGTATCAACCAGCAAATTTCTTTGTTTTCCACGGATAAAATATGAATTGGTGGCTCTTAATGGATTTTTAGGTAATGGTATCTCTATTCGAAAAATATCGGGAAAGACTTGTTCAATCATACTTTCTCTCCTTCAACTATTTGCATATGATATGTAAACATAATCATAATATAGATTCAGCGTTAAAAAGATTTACAGTAAAAAAGAATCTAACTTTTTCTCTTATGTAAACATATGATAGGATTATTATATCTCTATATTATCTTAAGTAAGCAAATTCTGCTTTAGAATATAAATAAATGACAAGCAGAATCTTTGACTTGGAATATACCTGCCAGCAAATGAAGGGAGATATATGAATTCCGAATCTGAACTAACAAAAGCCTTATGTGCTGCTTTTAAACTTAACAGAGTAGAATGGTTGCCAGCTTCAGTCAGAACATTGCTGTTTTATTTGCTGGAAAACCCTTCCTCGCTGGTTGACGGCAATATATTATTTATAAATATCAATAAGCAAAAAATAAATGTTCAATTGCTTTCAATAATAACCGGTAAAGGCGAGATCATTGCAGAGAAACAGGAAACATTCCCTTATGATGAAGTCTCTTGCTTACCTGAAAAACTGATGTCCTATGCTGTTGAGCTTGGTATTTATAAAAAAGGATTATGGGACATTGATTTTATCTTGCTGGTAACTGATGAAGAAAAAGATGATTTTATTGATAAACTAATGACCAAATCATGGAACACCATGCCGATTTTATCTATTTCTGATAAGCTGCAGACAAAACTGCAGGAACTGACTGACAGATATAGCGGGCCCACGTTTAATTCAGTGCTGGTTGTTTATCCCCGCCGTTTTTATATAGAAAAAGCCGGTACCGAAACTGAAACAACTCAGCTGGAATTCATTCCTTTTGCTTCTGACTTATTAGCTATGAATATTACTCAGCGCTATAAAATTTTCTCATTTGCAGCTAAATCCCAATACAATTTATCCTGGCGTGATGACCTGCTCAGGATAAAAATCTACGAAAAGCCCATTGATAGTACCAATGATAATTCTGATCTAAAGCTGGTTCTGGAGGAAACTCGGGAAATCAACAAGAACCATCTAATCAATATATATCTGAATTTGCCTCGTAAACGTCTGGAAGTTGATTGTTCATTATTATCTGCCTCTGATAATATTTTACAGGAATTGCACAAAAGCCAGCAATCGGGGTATGATTTTATAAAGGAAAGTCAGTTGTTGAATACACAATTAATATCAGACTTTGATCAGCATCTAAAGCATCAGAACATTCCCGATTCAAGTAAACATACCAGCAAGACTGTTTATTATAGAGCATTATCTTTACTAAGTTTGCTATCAAATAAAAAATAATAAAGAGCGGGGTCCTTTAAATGATGAATCAATACCCGCAATAGAAGGAGGAAACATTTATGCTATCAACATTTGCTTTACATCCTGCAGCATCAAAGCACATCATCGCCCGGGCTGTTGTTAAACTCCCTGAAGTACAGCAAGCACTTAAAAACGGCCGTATCATCGTTGGCAGCGGTACAACAAATATCAATGTCCTGGAACAATTGCTGAATATTTCACTGGAAGATAAGAGCCGGGGTGTTGCCGGTGTTATTACCCAGAAAGTCAGTTGTATTACTGACCCTGATAATCGTTATGGAAATTGGTGTATTGAAAACGGTAAACTGATTGAAGCTGATTGGCTGGATTTCCTTGATGGTTTTAAGCCTGGTGACGTTTTTATAAAAGGTGCCAATGCAGTTGATCCTACTGGTGATGTGGGGGTTTTGGTAGCCAATTCACAGGGGGGAACCATTGGCCAAGCCATCGGTGCACTACGTGCACGGGGCATCATTCCTATCTTTCCTGTAGGACTGGAAAAAATGATCCCTTCTTGTAAACAGGCTGAAAAGGTAATGGGGATCTATAAAGATGAGTATAACCTGGGAATCAAAGTAGGTTTTATAGCCTTATCAAATACCCAGTTAATAACTGAAATCGAAGCGCTTAAAATATTGTTTGGTATTGACGCAATACAGGTTGCAGCTGGTGGAGTGGGAGGCATGGAAGGTTCAGTAGTATTAGCTGCCGATTGTGAATCTGAAGCCCAGGCCAAAGACCTGCTTAATTTGGTGAAAAAAGCGAATCGGATTTCACCTCTTAAGATTAATAAGAGAAAATGTAGTGAATGTAATCTGCCATGCTATTTTCGCGAAAAAAACTAACCGGCTATTTACCCCGCAGCCAGGAAAGCCAGGAAGATTTACCCTTCTCTTCCTGTTCGTTTT
Organism: Syntrophomonadaceae bacterium; assembly: GCA_012511795.1. Lineage (GTDB taxonomy): Bacteria > Bacillota > Syntrophomonadia > Syntrophomonadales > Syntrophomonadaceae > UBA1368. The sequence goes on along the minus strand of JAAZFJ010000178.1, from coordinate 3,331 downwards.
TCCATAGCTGCAGAAATTTATCGATTTTTTCCTCACGCTCTTGATTGCGTTTATCAATTTTTTCTTCCAGTCTGGCTATACGCTGCTCCAGCTTCTTATTTTGTAGGAGCAGTTCTTCATTTTGTTCCATTATCCTGGACCCGATATTGACCAGTTCACTAACTGGAAATCCTTCATTCCTTACCGCAATTTCCGTAGCATCGTTTTGCTCACTGTTTTCGAGAGCCATTTTTATGGCTGTGGTATTTAAACCTTTTTCTTTTAACTTAATAATTAACCTAAGAGTATCCAAATCAGCCTCACTATATAGCCGGTCACCCCGTTCATTCCTCTTGATCCTCAGCCCGAGGCTGTTTTCCAGATACCTTAAAGTATGCTGCTCAATTGAAAGTATATCCGCTACATCACTAATTTTGTAATAAATTTCTTTCATTGATCTGTCACCTTTCTTAAGTTCACTTCATAAATTGTTATCAGGTAATCAATAAAGTATGAATCCTTACCAATCAGATGTTTCAGACCTTACAATTTTTTATGAACTACACCAAAAACAACGAATTCCTTTAACTTAATAATCAACCTGATTATGAACTTTATTGTGAACCTTACTTTCCCTTCCATCTTGCTCGAAAATATAAAACGATCTGTTCTATATATATGAGCAAAACCGTCCTGACTAGGACGGTTCTTTTTTATTTTTTTAAATTATTTGTCAAGCTGATAAAAAGAGGCCATCCTTTTGGGACAGCCTCTTGTTAAACATCACATTCTAATAATCAAAAGCTTCTAATGGAACATCAATGGCGGAGCGATCTCCGTCTTTCACTATTTCCGCAACAGCCCAAACATTGGGGACCACATTCCTTAAGTAATATTTGGCTGCCAGCACTTTCCCCACATAGAAATTGTAATCATAATGATCAGGCCCTACCTCTTCAGCTTTTTTAGCTGCTAATACAGCCTGATCCAGAATACAGTAACCGGCAAACAACTGTGAGGTAGCAGTGAGAATACGGCGAGAATATAAGGGCATCATACTGTATTTTTTCTGACCGAAATAGCCGCCGATGGCCATCTGGATTTCTGTATAGGCATCAAGTGCCTTGCCCAGACAGGCAAACTCCTTGCCCAGAGTTAAGTCGATCTCATTTTCCGGCGCCTGTGAATTAGCATCTTTATTAGCTTCATAGAAGTCTCTCATTTCCTGGATAAAACCTGCAAATGCAGCACCTTTTTTCAGCAGCCATTTACGACCGATAAGGTCCAGAGACTGGATAAAGTTGGTGCCTTCCCAGATGGAATAAATTTTAACATCCCGGGCGATTTGAGCAACCGGATATTCTTCACAGTAACCATATCCACCATAAGCCTGAATTGCTTCTCCAATAAGCCACCAGGCTTCATCAGTGGGATAAGCTTTACAAATCGGAGTAGAAACTTCGATTAAATCATTGGCTGCTTCACGTTTGGCAGGATCGGGATCATGATGTCTGACGTCAAAGGCCATATAAACTTTATACATCATAGCTCTTATTGCTTCTACATGAGCTTTTCCCAGCATAAGAGTTCTTTTGATATCCTCGTGATTAATAATCGTAACTCGGTCCCCTTTGGGATTGGTAAGAGGACGACCCTGGACACGTTCTTTACAGTAGTCCCGGGCATTATAGAATGCATTGGCCATGCATGAAAGAGCAGCATGTCCGGTTTCCATACGGGCACCATTCATCATCTGGAACATCTGGGCCATACCTTCTCCCTTGCCCTCGTTTTCCAATGGATTGATACCTAACAGCCAACCGCGGCAGTTATTGTTTTCGCCCATAGAAAGGGAGGCAGTAGCTGAACCGTGTTGGCCCATTTTATGTTCCACCCCGGTGGTTTGAACATCATTATCTTCCAAAGTGCCATCTTCATTAACCCAATACTTGGGAACTACGAATAACGAAATACCTTTGGTTCCCCCAACTGCACCTTCAACCCTGGCTAAATATAAATGAATCACGTTTTCAGTAAAATCATTATCTCCGCCGGTTATGAAAATTTTATTGCCCTTGATTTTAAAAATACGAGGATGATCAGTGGAATACGCTTTGGATAATATGTCACCTACATCAGATCCTGCAGTCGGTTCTGTGAGGCACATGGTTCCTGACCAGGTTCCATCCATCATCTTGGGTAAAAACATTTCTTTGAGTTTCTCGTCACCAAAAGTCTGAATTAATCCTGCTGCTCCGCTGGTCAGTATGATATAGGGTCCAAAAGTGGGGTTGGCCGCACAAAACATTTCCCATACTGCTGATTGCAGTATATGCGGCAAGACCATTGCATCTTCAGATTCATCTATATTGCTGGTCCCCCAGCCTTCTTCCTGTAATTTATGGAATAGCGGACCAAAAGAAGGCGGTAAAGTAATTTTTCCATTTTCAAATTTGACCGGATTACTATCACCATCTTCGTTGGTTGGTTCGATCAATTCCTTTGCCATCTTCAGACAGGGATCTAAAACTGAATCTACATCTTCTTTGGAATAATAATCTGCAAATTGTGGATACGCAAAAACTTGTTCAGTAGGTAACCATTCTTTAATAATAAATTTCAGGTCACGAGCGTTTAAATACGCAAAATTGCCAGCCATCTGCTCAATTCCTCCTTCTCCCGGAGTCCCCCCCCTAATGGCTTATACCATGAGAACTCCTGAACAATTCTTCATTATCACCATAATCATTAATAAACAGTCCCCCAGTTTCTGATCATCACCCCCCTAATCAGAATATTCGTTTTCTGGCCAGACAAGCTACTACAATCAACTATGAATAAATCATACCGATTATTCATAAAAACGTTAAAATACATCCGGCGAAAAAACATTTCTGTAATTTCTTTTCATTTCCAATATTCTAAATTTTAGTTCCGAATTCCTTTTTTTAATAAATAAGTTTTACTATTTTGTTTATTTAAGCAAAAAAAAGTTGCTCGTTATATAACGAACAACTATAGATTGATAAGTGCCTAAAAGATAAGGAACGCCTCCTCAGCTATATCCAGTACTGAAGTATCGGAATCTTTAATGACTTCCAGTGTTTTAAATATGTTTGGCATGATATTCCTGGCAAAATATTTGGCTGCATTTACTTTTCCATTATAGAAAGCATAATCATAGTGATCTGCACCCAATTCGTCAATTTTCTTTTGTGCTGCCAAGGCTTGTTCAAGCAATAACTGCCCACAGATCAACTCACTGGTTGCATGCAGAATGCGAGTGGCATAAAGGGGCATCATGCTGATCTGTCCATTGCCGAAAAATCCGCCTATGGCCATTTGTATCCCC